>NZ_JABWRO010000009.1:0-72725 GCF_014268985.1 Pseudomonas sp. RW10S2
CGCCCGCCAGTGGGTCGCTGCCGGCGGCGTATTCACCGATGCGGATCAGCATTTCGATATCGTTGCGCCGCGCCATCAGCTCGCGCATGCGCATGGCCAGCTGGCGTTGCTCAGGGCTGGCGACCTGCTCCATCAGGCGGCTGCGGCTGCGCAGCACATCGATGGCGGGAAAATGGTTGCGCTGAGCAAGCTCGGCGCTGAGCACCACATGGCCGTCGAGAATCGAGCGCGCCTCCTCGGCCACCGGATCGGTCGCCGCGTCGCCTTCGGTGAGCACCGTGTACAGCGCCGTGATGCTGCCCCGGGCTGCGGGGCCGGCACGTTCCAGCAGGCGCGGCAGGGCCGAGAAGAACGACGGCGGATAACCGCGACGGGTCGGCGGCTCGCCCACCGCCAGGCCGATCTCGCGCTGGGCGCGGGCGAAGCGGGTCAGGCTGTCCATCAACAGCAGCACGTTGCGGCCCTGGTCGCGGTGATACTCGGCCAGCACCGTCGCCACATAGGCGGCGCGAGCACGCTCGGCGGCCGGCCGGTCGGAGGTGGCGACCACCGCCACGGTGCGCGCGCGGGCCTGAGCATCGAGCTGCACGTCGAGCAGCTCGCGCACTTCGCGGCCACGCTCGCCGATCAGGCCGATCACCACCACGTCGGCATCGGTGTTGCGCACCATGCTGGCGAGCAGCGACGACTTGCCCACCCCCGGCTCACCGAACAGGCCCATGCGCTGGCCACGGCCCAGGGTCAGCAGCCCGTCGATGGCGCGAACCCCCACCGACAACGGCTCGACGATCACCTGCCGGGCGAAGGGTTCAGGCGGCTCGGCCTGCAGCGGATAACGGCGCATCGGCCCCAGCGGCGGCTGGCGGTCGCCATCGAGGTAATCGCCCATGGGGCTGATGACCCGCCCCAACTGGCCATCGCCCACGCTCACCCCCAGCGCCTCGCCGGTGGCCGTGATCTCGGTGCGCGTCGACAAGCCTTCGAGCGAGCCGATCGGCGAGAGAATCGCCTCGTCGCCATCGAAACCGATGACCTCTGCCGCCAGGGCGCGACCACTGGACGGGTCGTGCAGGCGGCACAGCTCGCCGATGCGCACCCCGGCGACGCTGGCACGCAGCAACACACCACGAATGCTGCGGATGGTGCCCTTCATCGGCCGTGGCCGGGCATCGCCCAGGCGCGCGTGCAGGCGCGGCAACAACGCTTGCAAGCTCACGGCGTCACCTCGCCGAACGGCAACAGGCTACGGCGCAGCGCCTGCAACTGGGCGTCCAGCCCCAGCTCCACCGAGCCGACCGGGCTGCTCAGGCGAGCCTGACCGGGCTGCAATTGATCATCGGACTCCACGGCGATCGTCGCCAGGCCATCCGTTTCGCCGTGCATGCGGCGGCGCACGGCCTCGACCTCCAGGCGCGGCACGAACAGCGTCAGCGCCTGGTCCTGGCGAAACGCAACCAGCGCCTTGCGTGTGCACAGCACGATGCGCTCGGCGTCCCCCAGGCTCTCCAGCACTTCGCGGGCAATGCCCAGGGCTAAGTCGGCCAGGCTGTTTTCCAGCCCCGTCAGGTAGGCCTCGACCTTGGCGGCAGTGTCGGCCAGCAATTCGCTGACTGCCTCGGCGCCCTTGGCGCGGCCGAGTTCAAAACCCTCGGCGCGGACCTGCTCCAGCCAGCGCGCGCTGTCTTCACGGATACGTTCGGCCTCATCGCGGGCGGCCTGCAGGTAATCGCGTCCATCGGTCCAGGCCTGGACCTCGGCGGCACGCAGAATGCGCGACGCCGGACGGCTGGGCAACTGACTCATTGCACGCTCTCCCGGTTCTCGGACAACGGCATCAGCAAGGCGGCGACCCGACGCACGATGCCAGGGTCGGCCAACGATGCCGAACCTTCCGCCACAGGCATCGGCAGGCGCAATTGCAGCCAATCGCGCAGGTCGGCGGGCTGCTCGTCGAACCAGGCCTGCACACAGCGCGCACCGTCGTGATCGATGGCGGTCAGCAGGTCGTCAGGCTGGCGCAACAGGTCCATTGCCCCGCCCCATTGCCTATGGGCAATGGCCAGGCCGAAGACCTCATGCCCAAGCCCCTGGCGCAAGTGCTCGACCACCTCGCGACGGATTTCCCGGCCTAAGGTCGCACCGTGCCAGATGGCCCCACACAGGCGCGGCAAACGGGCGAAATCCTGCGGCGCCAGCAGCAATACCGGCAGGTCCTGTTCGGTCGGTTGCGACACCTGATCCAATGGCTGCAACTGGAAGTGCGCCAGCATCAGCGCCTGCAGGCGCGCCTGGAAACGCGGCGACTCGATCAATGCCTGGATCTGCGCACCGGCGACGTTCTCGGCGAAACAGCGGCGCAGGTGGCGCCGGTCGACAAAGGCCAGAGGCTGCTCCAGCAGGGCCTGCCATTGGGGCATCAGGCTCATGGCGCCTCCGACAGGCTGTACAGCGCACGACCACGACGCTGCTGCCAGTGTCGCCAGCCCAACAGCCCGGCGAGGGCCAGCGCCACCAGCAGGCTGCCACCGAGCAGCAGACGCGCGCGGGACGCATCTTGCTCTAGCATCCAGATGCCCATCACGCTGACCAGGCGCGGCTGGCCGTCGGCTTCGCTCCTGGGGGCTGCGGCCTTGATCGCTGTCACCGACACACCGTCATAGCTGAGCCCGGAAATGCCGTTGGCGACCAGGGTCTTGATCTGCGGGATCAGCGGATTGATGTCGGTGTTGGCGTCATAGCGCACCAGCACCGAGGCCGACGACGGGGAAATCACCCGCTTGAGCAAGTCGTTGTCCGGCAGCACCACATGTACCCGCGCCGAGACGATGCCGTCGATCTGCGAGACGCTGTGCGACAGCTCTTCGCTCAGGGCGTAGACCATCTGCGCACGCTCCTGCACCGGCGAGGACACCAGGCCATTGCTCTTGAACACTTCGCCCAGGTTGGAGAACGACTGCCCCGGCAGCCCGGCCTCGTCGAGGCGGGCCATGGCGTCGGCAAAGCGACGCTCGTCCACCACGATCTTCATCTGGCCGTTGTCCTGGACCTTGCGCGAGGCCGGGATGCCATCGCGCAGCAACACCGCGAGCATGGCATTGGCCTCGCGCTCGCTGAGGTTGCTGTACAAGTCCATGTCACAGGCCTGCAACAGGCTGGCCAGGGCGACGACGATCAGCACACGCAGGGCTCGCCAACAACGGGTCATCGATTCATTGTCCTTTGAGCAGGGTGTTGGCGGAGCCGGAAACCTGGGTCGCGCCACGCACCACCATCTGGGTTTCGATGGAGTAGTCGAACATCCGCCCGAGGGACTCGACGATGTTCGCAACCTGGGTCTCTCCGACCTTGGGCGTGCCCTCGGCGCCCGGCGCCACGAACGGCGACGAGCCCACGGCCGGGCTCGACGATGGCATCGCTGGGCCGCCATGGCTAAGCAACTCGGCCCGAGCGCTGAAGGTGCGCGAACGGTCGATGAAACCATCCAGGCGCTGCATCAGGCTCTCACCGATCTGGTGAGGACTGGCACCTTCAGGCATGCCCTTGGCGCTGTTGGCCATGTGTTCGAAGAGGTTCTGGGAGGCACCAAGCCCCCCTTGTCCTCCTGACGGCGGCAGTGCCGCCGTAGTCGCAAGACTGGCTGTCATGGCCGCTTACTCATCGTCGTCCGAGGACTGGGCTTCGTTCAGCATTTCCTGCGCCTTGGGCATGATGATGAACTGCCCGCCGATCATCACGGCCTGGTTCACCAGCGCCTCCTGGAAGCTTGGATCGTCAGAGGCGTCCTGGGATTTGCCGAGCGCAGCATCGAAGCGCGCTTCAGCGCTGCTCGGGGTGCTGCCGGGGGTATCGATCGGGGTAACGGCCATGGGGCTTCTCCTGGTTGGTTTTTCAGTGATCGCTGACGCTGGCGCCGCGGAACACCCGGATACCCCGGGAGGCTGCGGACGTCGCGACGGGTTGGGGTCGGTTGTCGAGGTGCTGCTGGATCATGTTCAGGTAGGCGGGCGGTCCGGACACCAGCAGCTCGTCGCGGTCGGCGCCAGGGCGTTGCGACAACTGGCGGCCGTACACATCGAGGCTTTGCAGGTAGTCGCGCAACTGCTCCAGGTCCAACCCGGGCTGGCGACGGAACAAGCGCGTGGCCACTTCATCGTTGCTATTGATGTAGAGCACGTTGCCGTCGTAGTACCAACCCAGCGCGTTGCTGTCGCACAACTGGGTGAGGAATTCGCCGGCAGTGCTGCTGCGCAGTGGGCTGCGAGCCTTGCCGCGGACCTTGTCGGACACCACCACGACCTGCTCCAGGTTCTGCCCGAACTCGCTCAGGGCGCCGCGCAGGTCCTGGTCGACCAGGGCGTAGGCATAGGGTTGGGCGAACCAGGCGGGGTCACCCTTGCCTTCATCGCTGCGCGCAGGCAACGACAGCACGACCAGCAACAAACCGATGAGCCAGAGCGGGTTACGCATGGGCAATCACCTCTTTGGCAGAGGTCACAGGCGTGAAATCGTATGAAGCGCAGTCGAATTCACACATCAAGTCGCTAGAATGGCCACTCAGTCGTCCGCTCGAGTCCTTTCCATGCCCAAGCGTTTGCCGTCCACCCTGCTTCTGATCGCCAGCACCTTGCTCGGTGCCTGCACCAGCCAGCCACACACTGCCGACGATGGCTACGATCGCCTCATGCACCTGGCGGGCGATCTGCAGCAGCGCGGCGATACCGCCTCGGCTGCTGCGCTCTACCAGAATGCCGCGCAGCAACCTGGGCGCCATCCCGAAGCCTGGCAGAAGCTGGGCGACACCACGCTGGCCGCGGGCGATGCGCGCGCGGCCGAGCGGGCCTACCAGCAGGCGCTTGAACTGCAGCCGGACAACCTCGACGCCCTGCTGGGGCTGGGCAGCGCCCAACTGCGCCAGGGCAAGCTGGAACGTGCGGTCACGTCCCTGACCCAGGCGGCCGAACGTGGCAACCGCGCCGATGCCTGGAACCGCCTGGGCATCGCGCAGATCCTGCGCGGCCAGGCCGTTGCTGCCCAAGGTGCATTCGCCAAGAGCGTGGCGCTGGCCCCGAACGACCTCGACACCCGCTGCAACCTGGCCCTGGCCTACGCCCTGGGCGGTCAGGCGCAACGGGCCCTGGACACCGTGCGCGTGGTCGGCCAGTCGCCCCGTGCCCTGCCCCGGCACCAGCGCAACGAACTGCTGGTCACCGTACTGGCCGGTCGCGAGCAGGACGTCGCCGGCCTGCCCCTGGACGATCTCTCCGCCAGCGAACGCCAGACGCTGCTCAACGAAGCCCGGCGCATCAAGGCGATCCCGGATGCCCAGGCCCAGGCCCGCGAGCTGGGCCTGGTGGACGGTCGCTAGCACCTGCACATGCGCGCGTTTCATTGCTTCTCCTGGCGATCGGCGCGCGCTTGCTGTTCATCCTGGCGTCGACGCAGCTCGGCGCGATCGTAACCCTCGATATAGACCTGCGCGGCGCGTCCCACGGGCGCCGCCATGGTCGGGCCGGTCGGCCGCCCCTGGGCCAGGTCGTCCGGCTGCTCTACCATGCGCATCAGCGTGAGGTTGTTGGCGCAGCCCGGCGGCAGCAGCGGCACGAAGTCCTCATCGAGGCCGAAGTCATCCTTGCTCGCCGGTTTCAGGCACTCCACCGGCAGGATCTCGGTGCTGCCATTGGCCAGTGTCTTGTGCTGGAAATCCGGTGAATAGGAGACCGGCTCCAGGTGTGTCTGGCAGCCAGCCAGCAGTGCCAATGGCAACAGCCAGCAGAGCCCGGCGGGGGCGCTGATCATCGGCTTGGAAAAGATCGATTTCATGGTCACCCCCAAGTCAGTTCATGTAGAAGCCGAACTTGCCGCCACTGCGTGGCCCCGCCGAAGCGGTCGCAGGGCCCGGCAGGGCATCGAGGGGGGTGGCCAGGTCGCGCTCGCGGGTCGGCTGGACCAGGTACGGGGTGATCAGGATCACCAGCTCCGTCTCGTTGCGCTGGAAGCGCTTGGAGCGGAACAGGTTGCCCAGGATCGGCATGTCGCCGAGCATCGGCACCTTGTCCATGTCCTGGCTGCTTTCGCGCTGGAACAGGCCTGCAATGGCAAAGGTCTGGCCGCTGCCGACCTCGACCCGGGTATCGGCACGCCGCACGCGGAACGACGGCACCCGGTAGCCGTTGACGTCGGTGGTGTCCGAGCCCATCAGGCTGCTGACCTCGGGGCGCACCTGCAGGGCGATATGGCCGTTGGGCAACAGCGTCGGGCTGAACAGCAGCGACACACCGAAAGGCTTGTACTCGATGCCCACCAGGTCACGGTTGACCGGCACCGGCACGGGGATTTCGCCGCCCGCCAGGAAGCTTGCGGTCTGCCCGGTCATGGCGGTGATGTTCGGCTCGGCGAGGATCTGCAGCACGCCATTGCTCTGCAGGGCTTCAAGTATCGAGTCGATGTTGACGTTGCCCGAACTGAGGCCGGCGCTGATGACGTTCGATGCACCGCTGGCGGCGTCGGCGGCAAGGCGACCACCGGTGATCAAGCCAAAGGAAAAGGTGCCGTTGTTGAACAGTGCGTTCCAGCTCACCCCGTAGCGCAGCAGCTCGGAACGCGAGACTTCGGCAAAGCGCACGCGGATGTTGACCTGGGCAGAACCGGCATAGGTCGCGGCGTTGACCGCTGGCACCGGGCTCTGGTTGTCGAGCAGTGCATTGAGGTCACTGGCTTCGCCGACATCCCTGACCAAACCCTTGGCCACCAGCTGATTACCCACGGCGCTGACCTGCGCGCCGCTGGCCGGATGCAGGTCCTGCAGCGGACGGCTGACGCTCTGGGTGGCGTTGTTCACCGACAGGCTCAAGGCCGCCAATTGCTTGCCCGCGTCGTCAAGAGCAATCAGGCTGGTCTGCCCCGGCGCCTTGCCGAACACGTAGATCACCCCGTCGGACACCACTTGCAGGTCGGCGATTCCCGGCTCGGCGACCAGCACCGACGCCACCGGCGCTTTGAAATGCAGCACCCTGCCCTCGCCCGATGCCAGGTCCAGGCGGCCATGGCTGCCGGCCGCGATCTCATCGGCAGTGGCCAGGAAGGACAGCAGCAACCCGACCAGGCCGAGCCACAGCCGGTAATGAAGCACAGCGCCAACGCGTGATGAACCGATCATGAAGCACTCGCCAGAGAAGTGACCGAGGCACCGCTGGTGGAGCGGCGTTGAGAGGTGTCGCCAAGTTCGAGAGTGCCCACGGCCTGCAGGTTGTATTCACCGGCCAACTCGCGGAACGACAGCACAGCCAGCTCCAGGTCTCCACGCAGCACCAGGCGGCGCAGATAGCGGCGCAATTCCGGGTGTACCAGCAGCACACTGGTGCGGTCTTCGGGCAGGCGCTCGCAGGCCTGGCGCAGTTGCAGCATCAAGGCGCGGCTGACCTGCTCGGGAATCGCCTCGCGACTACCGTCCTGACGCCGTATCCCAGTGCGCAACTGCTGCTCCAGCACCGGCGCCAGCACCAGGGCGCTGATCACCCGGTTGCGGTCGGCATATTGGTGGCTGATCTGTCGGGCCAGCGCTGCGCGCAGGTGTTCGGCCAGGTGCGCGGCGTCGGCATCGCGGCCTCCCCAATCGACCATGGCCTCAAGCAAGGCGCGCTGGTTGCGGATCGACACACCCTCTGCAACCAGGTAGCGCAGGGCTTCGGCCATACGCTGCAACGACAGGTTGCGCAGCACTTCCTTGATCAGCTCGCCATAGCTGCCCTCGATGCTTTCCAGCAGCGCACGGGTCTCCTGAATGCCGAGGAAATCTGCCGCGTAGCGGCGCAGGGTGCGCTCGACCGTCGCCCGCAGGACTTCCTCGGGGAGCATGAAACCGACGCCCGCCTGTTCCAGACGCTCCTGGTACTCACGAGCGATCCAGTGGGCGCTGCGCGCGGCCAGGGGCGAGTCGGCTTCGATCATCGGGATGTCGAGCAACTGCACATTGACTGGGTCGTCCCTGAGCAGCAGGCAATCGGCAGGCAGTTCACCTTCGCTCACCGGCACGCCTTCAAGTTCGATGACGAAGCGCTGGGCGGCGCTCTTGGCGTCCACATGCACGGCGGCCAGGGGCACATCGATGCCGAGCTCGCCACGGATCTCGTGGCACAGCGCCTCGAAGCGCTGGCGTAGCGGCTGCTCCGGCGCACTGGTCGCAAGGCCCGGCCCCATGACCAGGAGGATACGGCAGTCGAGCGGCTTGCTCGCCGACACGCTGGCCTCCACCGTCGGCATCTGGGGTTCGTCCTCGGCCTCCGGTGTTTGCACAGGCTCAGCCTGCTCGATCGCCTGGCGACGCTTGAGGTAGAACGCCGAGCCACCCAGCACTGCGGCAAGCACGAAGAACACCGCCGCCGGGAAGCCCGGCAGCAGGCCGATGCCCAGCAGGATCAATGCAGTGAGAAACAAGGCACGATGGCTGGCGCCCAACTGGCGAATGATCTCCGTCCCCAGGTCACCGCTGGCACCGTCGCTGTTGACGCGGGTCACCACGGTGCCGGCCGCCACCGAAATCAGCAGCGCCGGAATCTGTGCGATCAGGCCGTCACCGACGGTCAGCAGCGAATAGGTGTGCACTGCGGTGCCGAACGGCATGTCGCGCTCGACCATGCCGATCAGCATGCCGCCCAGCAGGTTCACCGCGAGGATCACCAGGCCGGCGATGGCGTCGCCCTTGACGAACTTCATCGCACCGTCCATGGCGCCGAACATCTGGCTTTCACGCTCCAGGCGCGAACGACGGCGACGGGCTTCGGCCTGGTCGATGTCGCCGTTGCGCAGGTCGTTGTCGATGCTCATCTGCTTGCCGGGCATGGCATCGAGGGTGAAGCGCGCGGCCACCTCGGCAACCCGCTCGGCACCCTTGGTGATGACCACGAACTGCGCCACGGTGATGATCAGGAACACCACCAGGCCGACCACCACCTGGCCGGCGATGACGAAGTCACCGAACGCCTGGACGATATGGCCGGCATCGCCGTGCAGCAGGATCAGCCGCGTGGTGGTGATCGACAGCGACAGGCGGAACAGGGTGCTCAGCAGGATCAGCGGCGGCAGCGCCGAGAACTCCACCGAGTGGTTGATATAGAAAGCGACGACCAGGATCAGCATGCTCAGGGCGATGTTCAGGCCGATCAGGCCGTCGACCAGATAGGTCGGCAGCGGGATGATCATCATCGCGATGGCCATCAGCATGAACGACACGATGATCACGTCGGTGCGCTGGGAGGCCGCACGCGCCAGGCCGTTGAGGCGATCGAGCGGGCTCATCGGGCGGCCCTGCGTGCACTGAGGTAGCGCTTGAAGCACTGGCGCGCTTCGTCCTTGCGCCCGCCGCGCCACAGGGCATGGCTGCGCAGCAGCAACAGGCCGGGTGATTCGCCTTCCTGCTCGGTGAGGCGGTCGAGCGCGTTCAGGGCACGACTGGCGTTGCCGCTGTCGGTGAAGGCCATGGCCAGGTAGCGCAGCAGCGTGCCGTCCTGCGGGGCCATCTGCGCGGCGATCAACAGCATCACCAGCGCGCGCTGGGGCTGACCGCTGCGGCGGTAGAGGTCGCCCAGGCCCTTGAGTAGCTCGATGCTGTCGTGTCGTTCGCGGGACATCATGGTTCCTGCACCTCGGCGCGTTGCTGCTCCAGGGACTGGCGCAGGTGTATCTCTTCACGAAGCAGGTCTTCGGCCAGATCGCGGATCTCCGGTTCGGCATCCAGCGACGGCATGACTTCGTCCAGCAGGTACTGCAGCAGGTCCAGCGCACGGGTGCCGCTGAACAGGTCCGGGTTGATCTCCTCGCCGGCGCACGCTTGCTCGAGCTCTGCGCGCAGCGAGCGGCGACCAGCCACTTCACGCTTGCCCAGCAACGCATCGAAGCGAGCATTGGGGCGCGCCTGCAGCGGGCGCACGGCCTCGACGGAGGGGGTCTTTTCGGTGGAAGACGGCAACAATGGCCGCGGTTCGATCCTCATGCTCGGTCCTATAGGGTCAGGGTGAAGCGTTCTTCACCCCTGGCCAGGATCACCTGGTCGCTGTCGATACGTTCCAGCATCCAGCCGTCGGCCAAGGCCGCGCCGGGATAGAGGCGCTTGCCGCTTTCGCTGATCACATAGGGGTTGTTGCCGAACCACACCGCCTGGAAGCGCACCCGTGGACGGGCGACATCGGCCTGGGCGGTGACCGTGCTGTGCAGCATCACCTGCTGGCCGTAGCGCTGGTCGTAGTCCTGGCGTACGGCGAGCCAGCGCGCCTTCTGCGTCAGGTCCAGGCGCCCCTCGGCCAGCAGTTGCCCGCCTGCTTCGCTGAGCCGTACGCCTTCCAGGCCGTTGACCTGCAGCTGCTGCCCCAGCCATTGATGGGCCTGCGCCAGCGAAGGCAGCTGCGGTGCACGCGGCGCAGGCATCACGCTGGCGGCCAGGGGTTTGGGTGGCTCGCCACGCACGGCGTAGGCGAAGGCGCAGATCAGCATCAGGCCCAGCGCCAGCGCAACGTGGGTACGGGTGAATGCCGAGGCGTTCTGGGGCTGTGCGATCGCGGCAGCGGCGCGCGCGAGCTGTTCGTGCTCCAGGCTCAACCGCGCCTCACCCAAGGCGATACGCAGCGGCAACTGAGCGCGATAACCGCTGCCCAGCGGAACGATGATCGCCCGTCCCTGCTGGTCTTCGACCCGCACTTCGCCGCCCACGGCCTCGACTGCGACCTTGCCGTCAGCCAGGCGCAATACCAGGTGGCGGGGCTCGACGCCCGGGTCATTGAGAATGAAGTCGGCATCAGGTGTGCTGCCGAAGGTGTACTGGGTGCCGTCCAGACTGATTCGGCCACCCTGATGCAGACCCTGGGTGACGCTGAGGACCGGCTTGGAGGCTGTCGCGCCACCGGTGACGGCGGCCAGAGCAGTAAGGGCTGTCATGGGCGGGGCACCACCGTGAATAACACGGGCAACGGCCATTCAGGCCCTTGCCGAAAAATGCGTCGTTGCAAGACATGCGGGCGGAGCAACCTCCGCCCGCAGGGCACAACGTCAGTTCTGCGGACGCTGTTTGGTGGCGTCGAGCTCAGCCTTCTTGGCCGTGGTCAGCTCGGTGATCTGGGCCGACTTCTCGATAGCCATGTTGAAAGTGGCTTCCATCTTGGCGATTGCTGCGTCTGCGCCGCCACCGCTGCTTGCTGGAGGTACGTTGCTCATGGTGATACTCCTTCAGGATAGGGATTCATAAGAAGCCGCTTTGAGGCGGGTAGAAGTCCGTGCAAGACAGCGACTGAAGGGGATGTCAGGCAGTCGCTCTCTAACACGGGGCCCATGTTAGGCAATGAATATTCGCCACTGCTGTGAAACGTTGTGAAAGGTTGGGAAAACTCTTGATACAAATTGCCGGGCACCGCCTTTACACAAGCTACAAGCCATGCACAGCAAGGCCTTCAGCTGAAAAGCCGAATACCTTGAAATGTCTAGGATTGGGGAAAATGCGCTGTTTTTCTGGTCGAAACAGCCGGCAGCCAAGTTCAGTTATTGAATAAACGCAGTAAGGCGGGCGGCGCTACAGGGTCAATATTACAAGGCGTCAGGATAAGCGGATGAATAATGACTTCTGTGAACTCAATCAACTTTGCGCTTGCAGAAACAGCGAAAACAACTCGGACTGTGACTTGATCCCCAATTTGCTGTACATGTGCCTGCGGTGCACTTTCACAGTCTCGGCGGATATCGCCAGCTTGCGCGCGATCTCCTTGCTCGAACAACCACTGAGCATCAAGCGCCCCACTTCCAGTTCCCGTGCAGTCAGGGGTGTCTGCAGCGCCTCGACGGTTTCCTCCAGACGGCTCTGCCAGCGTGGCGCCGGTGGCGTGGCCTGCTCCAGCAATTCGCGCTCGAACGTCATGCGCTGGCGCATCAGCCCGGCCACCCAGGGGCGCAGCAAGTCGAGCAGGGTGATCTGCTCGGCGCTGAAACGCCCCTTGGTCCCCAACGACAGGCACAAGGTGCGCTCCTTCTCCAGCTGCACATTGAACTGCACCTCGTCGGCGACCACGTTCAGGCGAAAGTAGCGCTGGTAGTAGTCGGTCTGCTCGAAGCACTCCGGCGCCACGTCCGCCAATTGGAACAGGCCGCTGCCCGGCGCCTCGCGGCTGGCGATGTAGAACGGATCGAGCAGGTACAGGCCCTTGAGGTAGTCCTGGAACAGCGGGTCGGGCCCGCCGTCCTCGCCAGGACACTCGGCGAACACTTGCGGTCTACCATTGCTGAAGAGCAAGGCCACCCAGCTGTCGAACGGCACATACTGATCGAGCAGGCGCACCAGGGCGAGCCAGAAGCCGGGCTTGTCGAGCGTCTCGACCAGGTGACCGACCGAGCGGTGCCAGGCCAGGTCCTGCAGCGTAAGGTTCATGCCTCTACCCCTGTTGGGTTACCACGTGGGCGTAATTACCCCCGATACGGTGGCCGACGCATACTCGGGCAAGCCTTGCCTCGGTCCGATGCGCATTCTGACCGTTTTTCACCGGGCGGTCATGTCACCGCCATGGCTCGGGCATTTCAATAAAAGATTGGGTCTATGAGAACAGCAATGAAGGTCGAACTCGTGCAACTGGTGGGCCGCGACGGTGACACCGCCTACAACCTGAGCCGCACCCTGGAGGCGATCCACGCCTGCCCTGCCGGCACCGACCTGGTGGTCTTCCCTGAAACCCAGCTGATGGGGTTCCCCAGCGAGGACAACATCGCAACCCTCGCCGAGCCCCTCGACGGCCCCAGCGTGCGCGCCGTGCAACAGGCAGCGCGCGAACATGACGTCGGCGTGGTGGTCGGCATGGCCGAAGCGGGTGACGACGGCCGCTTCTACAACACCACCCTGCTGATCACCGCTGAAGGCATCGCCCTGAAGTACCGCAAGACCCACCTGTGGGCGTCGGACCGCGGCATCTTCACCCCGGGCGACCGCTACGCCACTGCGCTGTTCAAGGGGGTGCGGGTGGGCTTGCTGATCTGCTTCGACATCGAGTTCCCCGAAAGCGCCCGCGCCCTCGGCCAACTGGGCGTCGAGCTGATCCTGGTGACCAACGGCAACATGGACCCCTATGGGCCGACCCACCGTACCGCGATCAGTGGCCGCGCCATGGAAAACCAGGCGTTTGCAGTGATGGTCAACCGCGTCGGCGAGGGGGATGGCGCCCTGGTGTTCGCCGGCGGCAGCGCGGTGGTCGACCCATACGGGCAGTTGCTCTGCGAAGCCGGGCGCGAGGAGTGCCGCATCGGGCTGGAACTGGACCTGGCGCAACTGGATGTTGCCCGTCGCGACTACAGCTATCTGGCCGAGCGACGCTTCGTCCTGCCGGGCGAAGTGCGCGAGCACGATAACGGCCTGCGCGAGCTGGTGATCGGGGCCTGAACACCAGGTCCTGTGCCGGCAATCAGCTCCTGTTTCCACACAGGTATCGGCGCCAGCCTTGGGTCTGGTGCAAGACGATTGCTCGCACATTCGAACTCTGCATAACAAACATAATCTGGAGTAAGCAGTAATGGCCCGACTCAAGCGAACCCTTTCGCTCAGTGCGGTGGTGCTGTTCGGCATCGCCTACATGACCCCGATCATCGTCCTCGGGACCTTCGGCATCCTCGCCGACACCACCGGCGGCGTGGTGCCCTCGGCGTACCTCGCCGCCTCCGTCGCCATGCTGTTCACCGCCCTGAGCTACGGGCGCATGGCCGCCGCCTTCCCGGTGGCGGGCTCGGCCTACACCTATGTGCGCAAGTCGATCAGCCCGAAACTGGGTTTCCTGGCCGGCTGGGGTGTGCTGCTCGACTACCTGTTCCTGCCCATGGCCATCTGGCTGATCGGCGCGGCCTACCTGCACTCGGCCTTCCCCGCCGTGCCGCAAGCCGTCTGGGTGCTGGCGTTCATCGGCGTGACCACAGCGATCAACGTGGTCGGCCTGCGCCTGGCGAAGAACATCAACGGCGCGCTGATGCTGGTGCAGTTCCTCGTTCTGGCGGCCTTCGTGGTGCTGGCGATCCACTATGTGCTGGGGGACGCGAGCAAACCGCTGTGGTCGCTGGAGCCGTTCTTCAAGGAAGGCGTGCAGTTGCCGCTGATCATGAGCGGTGCAGCGATTGCCTGCTATTCGTTCCTGGGCTTCGATGCGGTGAGCACCCTGACCGAGGAAACCCACGAGCCGCGCAAGAACATCCCGCGGGCGATCCTGCTGATTACCCTGATCGGTGGATTCCTGTTCATCGCCGCCAGCTACTTCGTGCAGCTTGCCCACCCCTCCACCCAGTTCGAAAACGCCGACTCGGCGGCCTACGAGATCGCCCGCAACATCGGTGGCGACCTGTTCGTCAGCCTGTTCCTGGTCGGCCTGATCGTCGGCCAGTTCACCTCGGGGCTGTCCGCCCAAGCCAGCGCCTCGCGCTTGCTGTTCGCCATGGGGCGTGACGGTGTACTGCCCAAGGCATTCTTCGGGCGCCTGAGCGAGCGCTTCGGCACCCCGGTCGGCAGCATCGTGCTGTGCGGCGTGGTGGCGCTGCTGGCGTTGCACATGGATGTCACCACCTCCACCTCGTTCATCAACTTCGGCGCCTTCCTGGCCTTCAGCCTGGTCAACCTGTCAGTGGTGTTCCACTACTGGATCGGCCGTGGCGAACGCGGGCCACGCGCAGTGCTGCTGTTCCTGGTGTTCCCGCTGATCGGCCTGGCGGCGGACCTGTGGCTGATGGTGAGCCTGGATCACCTGGCGATCTACCTGGGCCTGGCCTGGCTGGCGGCGGGAATCCTGTACCTGGCAGTGCTGACGGGTGGGTTCAGCAAGCAGCCGCCGGAGATGCATTTCGAAGAAGCGTGATCGGAGGGCACTGGCCACGCCGGTGCCCTTCCTGCCATCGCGGACTACAAGGATCCGAAGCTAAGCTCGACGCTCAAGCTGCCCTGGTTGTCGCGCAGACCAACCCCGTAGCGCCCCTCCAGATCGTCATTGATGCACAACTGCAACTCGCCCTTCTGGCCACGCGGCAACTGCACCTTGTCCCCTATCAGGAACGGCGTGCCGTTACTGCCGATACGGCCGATCAGCGCACCTTCGTTCTGCCCGGGCAAGGTATAGCCAGGTTTGGCGATCAAACCCGCATGACCACTGGCGCCCACGAACCCGGTAGCCGGGTTGGCTGTCCACTGCCCGCCCTTGCACACCGCCAACTGCCAACTGTGACCATTGACCTGCACACCGGTCCCCTGCCAGGCCTGGTTGGCCTGTACCTGCACGGTGCGCGCAAGCAGGTCGCTGGCCACCACATCGGCAGCCTGGAAGGTCAGCGCAGTGATGGTCAGGGTGGGGTTGGCGGTACCGGTGGTGGGGAACACACCGTCGCCGACCAGGAACAGGTTCTTGTGGTCCCAACTGCGCTGCTGCTTGTCGACCACCGATTTGCCCGGGTCGCTACCCATGCGGTAGGTGCCCATCAGGTGCCCGGCGCCGTAGAACGCATAGCGTTCGTTGCCATGGTCGAACACCGTTTGCGGTCCAGGTTCCTTTTTGGGGTGGAAGTCGGTCAACTCGCTGGCGCCCATCAGCTCAGTGATGATGTGCGTCGCGGCCAAACGCGCCTGCCTGAACCCTTCCTTGGTGTAGTCGGAGAAATCATATTCGATCTCCGGTCTAGCCAGCCCGAGGCCATCGGTGAGGGTATCGCTGACCTTCACTCGACACTGCGCCTTGTCCGGGTCTTTTTCCAACTGCTCGACCAGAAAGCCCAGGCGGAACTGGCGAGTCAGCACGCTGTTGAGCTGCTGCACCAGTGCCTGGCCAGACAGTGCCGACTTCTTGGGGTTGGTCCCGCCCTCGTTGGTCCCGTCGATGTAGTCGCAAACGGCCTTGTACGGATCCTCCTGCGACCAGTTCCAGCCCTCGTTGCCGATCTCGATACGCCAGGCCGCATGTTTCCTGCGAAAGTCGCCGTCACGCATTTCCTCGATGCCTGAAGTCGACAGCGGGCCACGGAACGGGAACAGCGGTTTACCCTCGGGCATCAGGCCCCAGGCCAGGTACACCGGATGGTCCGACAAGCCACAGCCAAGCTGCTTGCTGCTGTTGGCAACCCCGTTAGGCCAATCCTTGCTCTTGGAGTTGAGCAGCAGTTTCGGCGTCTCGATGGCATGGGCGGCGATGACGTAACGCTGGCCCTGGGCCACGCCATCATTGCGTTTGCCATCGGCCTGGTACTGGATGAACTCGATGCCACTGACTTGCTTGTCGGTCACCAGCACCTTGCTGGCCACGGTCTGGTAGAGGATGCGCACGTTGCCGGTGTCCAGCGCCTTGGCCATGGTCACGGTGGCATCGTACTTGGCCTGGATCGGGCAGATCGGCGTACAGCTGGTATTACCGGCACAGACCCGCCGCCCGTTGTCGTTCTGCGAGTTGCGTCCGGCCGGGGTCGGGCGCACCTTCAGCGTGATGCCGTTATAGAGCTTGCCGTCGATTGCCTTGGCCACGCCCTGGTCGACCAGCGAAGGCGGGATGCCGTGCATGCGGTACTGGTAGCCCTCGGGGAAGGTCACGCCGAGATAGGACTGGGCCGCCACGTCGGCAGACACGCCCATCTCCTCCTCGGCGCGGCAGTACGCGGTCTGCAGGTCGGCATAGCTGATCGGCCAATCGACCCCGACGTTGTAGGCCGACTTCATGCGAAAGTCATTGGGCAACAGGCGCAGTGCGGTGCCCATCCAGTGCCACATGGTGCCGCCACCGACCCGCTCGTAGGTGCTGGCGAACAGCAGTGGCCCTTTCTGTACCAGATAGCTTTTCTCATCCTTGTGCGGGTCGTTGCTAGCGACCGTGATCACGTCCTTGATGGTCGCTCGGGGAGCGAACTGCTTGTCCGGGGTCTGCTCCATCTGCTCAGGCGGATAGGGCGATTCAGGCGATTTGAGCACCGCGGTGTAGAAACGCTCCAGATACTCGCTGCGGTTCGGCGGAATCGCCGGCCCCGACTCCAGCACCAGTACCTTGAGCCCGGCCAGGCCCAACTGGTAGGCCATCACGCTGCCGGCCATGCCGGCGCCCACGACGATCACATCGGCTTGCTCGATGTTCTTGGCTTGTACGAGGCTCATGGCTGCTGCCCTTCCTTGGCTTTGACACCGGTGAATTGCTCGAGGGTTGGTGGCTGCTCGGCCCAGTAGCCGAAGTGATACTGGCTATAGCCCATGGGATGGGCCTGGGCGATCTTCCACGCCCAGCTTTCCTTGTAGGCCTGGTCGGAAACCACGTGGATATCACCTTTGGTTTTCTGCGCGTCCTTCAGGTCGTAGGGCTGGTACCAACTGCCCAGCAGCCAGAGCTTCATGATCGAACGCGCGCCCTGGGCGATCGGTGAATCCTTGCGGTCCAGAATGGCGGCGGCGATCTCTTTCTCGGGCCGGCCCTTGAGGCTGACAAACAGCTCCAGCAGATTGCTGAAGGCTGCCGCGCCCATGCCGCTTTGCGCTGTGGCGAAAAACACCGGTGGCAGGTTGACCGGGTCGTCGGACGGGGCAAGGTGGTCGCTGGACAGGCCCGTCAGCAGCGCCGAAAGCTCAATGAAGTTCTGCAGGTTCTGGTCGTTCATGGCATCACTCCTTGGCGCCAGTGGATTGGGCACGTTCAAGCAGGAAGGTGAAGTCCGCGAAGCTGGTGCGCGGCGATTCAGTCACCCGGGTGGTCGCGTTGTTGTGGCACTCCATGCAGCTCGAAGACGCCTGCGGCACGGTGCCCTGGTTGTAGGTTTCCAGTGTGGCGTTGGCCAGGAAGCTTGGCGCCGGAGAGCCCAGGGGGTTGACCGGGTCCGGTACCTGGCACTTCGGATCCTTGGCGGGCTTGGTCGGCCATTGCGTACTGACCAGTTGGTAGTTGGCCCAGACCGTGCCGGCCAGCGCGCCTCGCCACTGCTGGTTGAGCGCCTGGGCGGCGGCAGTGATCGGAATCTCGCGCACGATCTGCGACGGCACGGCCTTCTTCGACGGATCCCACGGCAGCGCCGGCGGCTCGTTGATCGGCCGATCGGCCTTGGCGTCATAGAAAAGGTACGGCCCCTTGCGCTCACTCATCGGCGTAGTCTTTTCCGGCACGTTGCGCACGTGCTCGAACGTCGACCACACCCACTGCTGCGCGTCCTGGGTCTTGTGCACGATGTGCAGCCCGACCAGGCCGACCTTCTGCGCACTGCACGACTCGGGAATGAGCGCCCCTTTGTCCGGATCGTCATTGCCCGGGGTATAGACCAGGGCATCGACGGCATGGAACTCATCGGCCTTGTCGCTTGCATCAAGGACCTTCCAGGCCGACTTGACCATGATCGCGCCGACCCGCTTATCCTCGTTCGAACCGCAGGCAAAGGCGATGCGGTTGTCGCTCTTGCCGAGGAACGCCTGTTGCCCCTCCTTGCTGTAAAGGCCGTTGTTGACGATATCGTCGAACATCGGCTGGTTGACCATGATCGCGTTGCGCGTGTACTGCCCGCTCTGGTCGACCAGTGGGCCGGTCTTGAACGGCTGGATGAACTCATCGAGCACTCCGGCGACCTTGCCCATCTGCTGCAGCACAGGCAGGTTGCCCTTGCCCTCACAGGCCGCGGGAAGCGGGGCTTTCTCGTGCCAACCTACAGGTTTCTGCCCCTTGGGCAGGAAGATCTCGTAACTCTCCTTCCACGACTCCCACACCGTCGTTGTGTTCGGCTTGCCGATCGGCGCATCGGTGTCGGCACTGCCATCGGGCTTGGCCGGCCAGTTCAGGGCGACGAAGGTCTTCCACGACAACAGGTCGAAATCGTGCTGCAGGCTTTCAAGGGTAGGTGTGGGCGGTACCACGACGGTGACATCGAAGGGAATCTGCGGCGACAGCACGGGGCTGTCTGCCACCGCGGCCACGGCCAGTACGCTGGTGAAGCCTGCACCCAGGCAGGCCAGGTGTTTCGGTCGTTTTCTCATTATCGTCTCCTCAGCAGATAAAGCGTCGGGACGACACAAGATGCGGGCCCTTCATGGTCCCAGTATTCAGCGTTATCCCTGACGCTGATTTGCAGGCTAGCTGGCCATTTGCCACAGGAAAAATAATCGGATTAACGGTAGGGTTATTGCCCTGCCGTACCGATCAGGACACCTGTTTCACGGATGTAAAACGTTGTGAATTCCCGCGCACTGAAATCTTTACTTACATTCTGTTCTGCTACCGTCGAGCCGCCTCGAGGGTCGCCGAGCGTCCAGCAACGCTGACACGCCTTGCGCCCTTTCTGCCCCGACGAAAGGAGTTTCACGGCATGTCGACCAGCCCTCTCACCCGCAGCGCCGACACCAAACTGTCAGAGCCACGCGATCATAAGCCCGCCGCCACCTTCCGCGTGCTGCTCGCCAACAGCGAGCGCAACGCCGACAGCTACCGCAGTGCCAAGCCCGACGAGCAGATGCCCACGCTGGGCGAGCTGGCCGCGATCGAAGCGCCCGGTGCCCAGGGGGCCGACACCGTGCGCTACGTGACGGCCGCAGGCGACCATGTGCTGGTCAGCAAGGCCACCACCCCCAAGCTCTACCAACAGATCGTCGAGGCCCGCCCGGCACTGGAGGCCATCGCCAAGAGCAAGCAGGACGGCTACGAACTGCTCGGCAAGGACGCCCAGGCCCCCGCCACCCTTGGTGACTACAAGGCCATCGGTGCCGCTGACGAAGTCGGCCCCGGCCTGATCCGATACCAGACCGCCGACGGCAAGGCCTACATCGTCGCCGAGCAGGACAACCCCGAACTGTTCAAGCAGGTCTCGCAGGACTACCAGGCACTTTCGGGCATCAACCGCAGCATCGCCGATGGCTACCAATGGGCCGGGGCCGACCAGCAGGTGCCCGGCACGCTTGGCGACTTCCGCGCCGTGGGCCCCGCCGAGGAAGTCGGGCCGGGCGTGATCCGTTACGAGACCCAGGATGGCAGCAAGTACGTGGTGTCCGAACGCGACAATCCCGAGCTGTTCAAGGCCGCCAGCAGTGCCTACGACAGCCTCTCGGGCCTGCAGGGCAGCGAAGCCGACGGCTACCGGCGCGCCACCGACAATGAAGTCTGGCCGCCCTTCGACGGTACGGCCATCGGTGCCCGCGACGAGGTGGGCCCGGACCTTATCCGCTATGAACACAATGGCGAGAAAGTCGTGGTCGCCCGCGACGACAACCCCAAGCTGTTCGATTACCTGGCCGGCCTGCATGAGGTCTACAGCGACCCGGCCAAGGCTGCCGACATCCGCACTGCACTGGACAACGGCGCCGTGCTGGCCGATGCCAACACACAGGCGCCGGGCCTGAACGACTACAAGGGTTTCGGCTGGACCATCGGCCAGGAAGACAACGTCCTCACCTACGAAACCCACGACGGCACCAAGGTCGTGGTCTCGCGCGACATCGCGCCGGAGCTGTTCAAGCAGGTGGCGACCGCCAACGACACCTGGGGCAAGATCCACGACAGCGAGAAGGACGGCTACAAGCTGGCTGGCCCCAACGATTTTCTCAAGAACAAGGACATGTCTTTCGGCTCGCCGGACGAGCTGGGCGATGGCCTGATCCGCTTCGAGACCGACGAGGGCAAGTTCATCGTCTCCAAGGAGCTCAGCCCACAGCTGTACGACGAAGTGCTCGGCAAATGGGAAGGCTGGACCAAGGGCGAGGTCGATGAGACCCGCAGCAAGTACAACCTGCCGCCGCGCGAGGAGCTCGATGCGCTCAATCTCAAGACCGGGGTCAAGGCCGATGAGAAGGACGCCTCCTCGCCCGAACTGACCGTGGGCGAGTTGGCCACCAAGGAGCTGCTCGACAGCTACCGCAAAGGCTTGCAGGACGGCTCGATCGCCAAGGACGACCCGCGTGCCAAGCTGGTCCGCGCCCTCGAGGCGCAGGCCGCCTACCAGAACGGCCGCGGCATCACCGGCTACGAGGAAGAGCCCGGCGCCTTCGGCGGCACCTGGCGGGTGTTCGACAAGGAACAGACCGCGCTCACCTCCGCCGACATGCACGACATCATCGATGGCGGCAAGCTCAAGGAGCAGATCAGCACCCTGTTCGCCGACGAGACCATCCAGAAGGACTACAAATCGAAGATGGACGATGCGCTCAACCGCATCCCCAACAAGGACGAGGTCAAGCAGAAGCTGCTCGACCTGACCAACAACCCCGACTACATCGCCTACCTCAAGGACCTGCAGAAGCAGGGCAAGGACCACGAGGCCAAGGAAGACCTCAACAATACGCTCTCGGCCTTGTCGTTGTTCGATCCGGAGGCGGCCACCAAGGCGGCCCAGTCGATCCAGGCCGACGGACTGACCAGCGACCTCAATGACCTGGTCGGCGACCCGAGCAAGATTTCCGACGAGAACAAGGAGCTGGCCACCAAGGACCTGTTCGGCCTGCTCAAGAGTGTGCTCAAGGGCTCACTGCTGGACATGCCGCGCCGCACCCAGG
Organism: Pseudomonas sp. RW10S2; assembly: GCF_014268985.1. Lineage (NCBI taxonomy): Bacteria > Pseudomonadati > Pseudomonadota > Gammaproteobacteria > Pseudomonadales > Pseudomonadaceae > Pseudomonas > Pseudomonas sp. RW10S2. The sequence continues at coordinate 21,479 of NZ_JABWRO010000009.1, forward strand.
AAGTCATCGAGAAGTTTCTCGAAGAGGGGCTGCAGGGCAAGCAGAAATCCTCGGTGGTCACCAAGGTGCTGGAAGATCTGTCGCAGATCGACATGGCCAAGGGCAGCATCAGCGAAGCCGACCTCAAGACCGTGCTGTCCAAGCCCTATGTACCGATTGCCGACCGTGGCACCCTCGGCGAGGTGTTCAGCGCCCTCAACAGCAAGGGCATCCTCGGCACGCTGGGTGCCGGGGTGAACCTGTTCTCGGGCATCTATCAACTGGTCGGCCAGGGCGGCAAGCTGGGCGAGACCTGGCAGCAGCGTCTGTCGATCGCCAAGGACTTCGTCAGTTTCGCCGGCGCCGGCAGCCACTTCGCCAAGGTCGGCGATGCCATCGGCGGGCTGGTCGGCAAGAGCGGGTTGGTCGACTTCCTCGGCCTGGACAAGACGCTGCCGGAGATCTGGGGCAAGGGCGGTATTCAGGAGCCGAAATTCGAGTTCAAGCTCAGCGAGCTGCCGGCGAGCACCAAGGCCAAGATCGCCGAAGCGCTCGATACCCTGCCCGGCAGCAAGCTCGGGGACTTTTCCGACGTGCTCGGTGACGGCGCGGGCAACGCCAACGCCGCCAAGAACGCCTATGGCGGCATCACCCAGCGCCTGGAGGACGCGGTGTCGGCCTCCGGCACGGTCAAGCTGCCACCGGGCAAGGCGGCGAAGATTGCGGGGTCGGTGATCAAGGTACTGGGCCCGGCCACAGACCTTGCCGGTGGTTTCGCCGACATCGTGCTGGGGGCCTTCACCATCAAGAACGCGATCAAGGATGGCGACCCGCTGGCCAAGGCCTCCGGTGGCCTGCAGATCGCCGGCGGTGCCTTCGGTGCCTCGGCCGGTGTCCTCGGCGCCGCCAGCCTGTTCGGTGCAGGCACGGCTGCAGCGCTGACCGGGCCGTTCTTCCTGGTGGGCGTAGTGCTGGGGGTGATTGGCGGGATCATCGGTTACTTCGTCGATCACAACAAACGGCAGAAGGCCAGTGAGAAGGAAAACGACTGGTATCGGGATTTGGCGGCGGATGGGTTGTTGCAGGGCGACTGGGCGGACAAGGTCGAGTATGCCCACTATTCGATCCACCATTATGGCGACCGCGAGGCGCCGGAGGATGACAGCCTGTTCCGCTTCCAGGAGGCCGAATGGAAGCATTTCGACGAGACGCCGCAGAAGAATGGCTCGTCGAGCAACCGCCTGGACGACAAGTTGCACGTGGATCATTGAGCCACTGATTGCAATCCATCCCTGTAGGAGCCCACAGGGGCCTGCGCTGCTTTTGTGGGAGCGGGCTTGCCCGCGAAAAGAACGCCGCGGTGAATGGCACCGGCTTCGCCGGTGTTCGCGGGCAAGTCGGGGCGCCGAACCGCCGCTCCTACAAGGGCTGTGGCTTGGGCACAAAAAAGCCACGAGCCCGCCTGCGGCGATCCTCGTGGCTTTTCAGGCAACGGCCTGTCAGACGACAGGCCATCCCCAGGGCAGCTTACAGCGCCATGTCGTTGGCAGCCTTGCTCTCGGCAGGTGCGGTCGACTCGACACCGGTGCTGTTCCCGACACTCTGGTCAATGACCGGCGGCTTCTCCAGTTGCAGCACTTCAGCGGTGTAGTTCCACTCTTTCTGCACAGCAGCAGCGGAATCGTTCAGCTTAGTACCGTAGCTCGGCACGATTTCACGGATGCGGGCCTGCCATTCAGGCGTGGCGACCTTCTCCTTGAACACGGTTTCCAGCACGTTGAGCATGATCGGCGCGGCAGTCGAGGCGCCTGGCGAAGCACCCAGCAGACCGGCGATGGTGCGGTCTTCGGACGCCACGACCTCGGTGCCCAGCTTCAGCACACCGCCCTTCTCTTCGTCACGCTTGATGATCTGCACGCGCTGACCGGCCTGCCACAGGCGCCAGTCTTCTTTCTTGGCGTTCGGGAAGTAAGTGCGCAGGGCTTCGAAGCGGTCGTCATCCGACAGCATCACCTGGCCGGCGAGGTACTCGACCAGCGGGTACTGCTCGATACCCACTTTGGTCATCGGCCAGACGTTGTGCAGGGTGGTGCTGCTCAGCAGGTCCAGGTACGAACCGTTCTTCAGGAACTTGGTCGAGAAGGTGGCGAATGGCCCGAACAGGATCACGCGCTTGCCGTCCAGCACGCGGGTGTCCAGGTGCGGAACCGACATGGGTGGCGCGCCGGTCGAGGCGATGCCGTAGGCCTTGGCCATGTGCTGCATGGCAACGGTCGGGTTCTCGGTCACCAGGAACGAGCCGCCAACCGGGAAGCCTGCGTATTCCTTGGCTTCAGGAATGCCCGACTTCTGCAGCAGCTTCAAGGCGCCGCCGCCGGCACCGATGAACAGGAACTTGGCGTCGGTGGCAGAGGTGCTGCCATCCTTCAGGTTCTTGTACTCGACGTGCCAGGAGCCGTCCTTGTTACGGGTGATGTCCTGCACTTCGCTGGACAGCTTCAGCTTGAAGTTGTCGCGGGTCTGCAGGTGGCCGACGAACTGGCGGGTGATCTCGCCGAAGTTGACGTCGGTGCCGATCGGCGTCCAGGTCACGGCCAGCTTCTGGTTCGGGTCACGCCCTTCCATCATCAGCGGGACCCACTTGGCGATCTGCGCGTGGTCTTCGGAGAACTGCATCGGGCGGAACAGCGGGCTCGCCTGCAGTGCTTCGTAACGCTTCTTCAGGAAGGCGATGTTGTCGTCGCCCCAGACGAAGCTCATGTGCGGGGTGGTGTTGATGAACGATTTCGGGTTCTTCAGCACGCCCTGGCGAACCTGCCAGGACCAGAACTGGCGCGACACCTGGAAGGCTTCGTTGATCTCGATCGCCTTGGAGATGTTGACCTTGCCGTCCTTGTCCATCGGGGTGTAGTTCAGCTCAGCCAGCGCGGAGTGGCCGGTACCGGCGTTGTTCCAGCCGTTGGAGCTTTCCTCGGCGACGCCATCCAGGCGCTCGACCATTTCCATCGACCAGCTCGGCTCCAGTTCGCTGAGCCATACGCCCAGGGTCGAACTCATGATGCCGCCGCCAATCAGGAGCACATCGACTTTCTTGGCTTCGTCGGCGTGCGCTTGCATGAAGCTCGCCGCGACAGCCAGACCCAGCAAGGTCTTGCCAGCTTTTTTGAACATTGATCACTTCCAGTCAGTAGAACGGAGGGGGGCCTGTGGCTGGCCCAGGTGTTTCTTGTTCTTCAGCGCAGGCTTTTTGTGATCATTGTTCAGCAGCCAGAGAACCCTTACAGGCTTCAGCCATTGGTCTGATTGACCGGGGTCGGCTGAAACGGTTGCGGATTGTAACCGAAACGCCAGCACAAACAAATTGGCGGCGGGAACGTCAACGTGGCGGGTTGCCTCAGGGCTTCGCCCGGCACCAGGGCCGGACGAACGGCAGGATTACAGGTCGGGATCGATATCCCCGGCGTACATGTCCGACTCTTTATACAGGTCGTGCACATGGCGCAGCAGCACCATGATCACCGCCGCCACCGGCAGCGCCAGCAAGACGCCGGTGAAGCCGAACAGCTCGCCACCGGCGAGAATGGCGAAGATCACCGCCACCGGGTGCAGGCCGATGCGATCGCCCACCAGCAGCGGCGTCAGCACCATGCCCTCGAGGGCCTGGCCGATCATGAACACCGCGACAATGCCCAGCATCGGGTACAGGTCGCCGCCGAACTGGAACAACCCGGCGATCAACGCTGCACCGATGCCGACAATGAAGCCCATGTACGGCACGATGGCCGCCAGCCCCGCCAGCAAACCGATCAACAGCCCCAGCTCGAGACCGACCAGCGACAGCCCGACCGCGTAGATCACGCCCAGCGCCAGCATCACCAGCAACTGGCCGCGCACGAACGCCCCCAGCACCTCATGGCATTCACCCGCCAGCCCTACCACCTGATCTTCACGCTGACGTGGCAGCAGGCTGCGCAGCTTGGCCATCATCAGGTCCCAGTCACGCAGCAGGTAGAAGCCCACCACAGGGATCAGCACCAGGTTGGCCAGCCAGGCGATCAGCGCCAGGCTCGAGGCCGTGGCCTGGGACAGGATGATGCCGACGATGTCGGTGGTCTGGCCCATGTGCGCGCCGATGGCAGCCTTGATCTTGTCGAACTTCCAGAAGCCATCGGCCAGGCCCAGGCGGCTCTGCACCCAGGGCAGGGCCACATGCTGCAGCCAGTCGAGCATCTGCGGCGCCAGTTCGTACAGGCGCAGCAACTGCTTGGCCAGCATCGGCACCAGCACCAGCAGCAAGGCGAGGAACACCAGGGTGAACAGGCTGAACACCACCACCACGCCCCAGGTGCGCGACAGGCCCAGGCGCTCCAGGCGATCGACCAAAGGGTCGGCCAGGTAGGCCAGCAGGATGCCAACCAGGAATGGCGAGAGAATGTTATGCAGCAGGTAGAGCAGAACGGCGATCAGCAAGGCGACGCCCAGCCACACCCAACGGCGTACATCAGTCATGTTCGCGGCTCCTTACCAGCGAAAACGCAGGCCATCGAACGGCTTGGGCGCAGCCGCCTGCGGCGCGACCGCCTGGCCAGGCGCTGCCTCTGCTACGGGAGCGGGAGCGGCGGCAGGCGCCTGTTCGACAGGCACCTCCTGCAGATGCGCCAGCCCCAGTTGCGCACGCAGTTGCTCGCGATTGCCGGTGACCGTATAGGTCAGCGTGTCGCCGTCGGCCAACTGCAGCCGCGGGCCATAGGGCTCAAGCACGCGCAGCAGTTCGGCGTAGCGCTGCAGGTTCATGCCCTGCACCTGGACCTGCAGGTCGCTGCTCGCCCCCGGACGGGTGACGTAACGGGGCGCCAGGCGTGCGCTGATCGCCAGCATCACCGCATCGGCCAGCGCAGCTTGGTCGGCGCCCTGCGCCGTGCCCTGCTCGCGCTGATCGCCCAGCCACAGTTGCCATTTGCCCTGCCACTTGCCGTCTGCCTCGTGGGCGTGCACAGCCAGCAGGGCATCGGCGCCATAACGCTCGGACGCCTCACGCAGCGGCGCCGGGTCGTTGCCTTCGAGCTGCTTGGCATTGGCCACCAGTTGTTCCTGCAGGTCGGCCAGCGGCAGGCGCAGCGGCAGACCACGGTGCTGGGCGGCACGACGCAGCGGCTCGGCACTGGTCTGACCATCGCCGACCAGGCTGCTGCCCTCGACACTGTCGTACAGCCACCAGCCAAGAATCGATGGCCGGTTGCTGCCCCACAGGGCCAGGCCGCCCTGGCGCAGGGCGCGCTCGGTGCTGCCGGGGTCGAACTCCACCACCACCGTCTCAGGTGGGCCGGCGTCGCTGCCCACCTGGTTGATGATCTGTTGCGGATCCTTGCGCAGGGCGACCACCGCCGGGTTCTGCGTCGCCTTGGCATCGCCGGTCAGACGCAGCACCAGGGTGTCGAGTGCCTTGGCGGTGGCCTGGGTCCGCGCCTCGCTGCCCTGCCCATCGACAGGTTCGCGGACCTGGTAAAGGCCCGATACGGTCTCGGCCTGTGCCGTTGCACCGATCAGCCCTACGCAAACCACTGCCAGGTAATTGAGAAAACGCATGGAGGATTCCTGTCCGGATGACTTTCAGGTCAGAAGCTACAAGCTGCACACCGTCAGCGGCAAGAAAAAGCGCGCGACACCGCAGCTTGTCTTCTCTTATAGCTTACCGCTCGCCACTTGCCGCTCAATGGAGGATGGCCGCTGCCGGGCAACCCTGATAAAATCGCGCGCCTTCGCAGACCAGTCACGTACAGGCAGCCGCCGCCTCCCGAGCCGGCCTTGGCCGCGCTGGTCGTTTTCCTGAATCCCTCCCCCTTAAAGGCCTGGATCAATGAGCAAGCAACCCTCCCTGAGCTACAAAGACGCCGGTGTAGACATCGACGCCGGCGAAGCACTGGTCGAACGCATCAAGGGCGTCGCCAAGCGCACCGCACGCCCTGAAGTCATGGGTGGCCTGGGCGGCTTCGGCGCCCTCTGCGAGATCCCGGCCGGCTACAAGCAGCCGGTGCTGGTCTCCGGCACCGATGGCGTCGGCACCAAGCTGCGCCTGGCGCTGAACCTGAACAAGCACGACAGCATCGGCCAGGACCTGGTCGCCATGTGCGTCAACGACCTGGTGGTCTGCGGCGCCGAGCCGCTGTTCTTCCTCGACTACTACGCCACCGGCAAGCTGAATGTCGACGTGGCCGCCACCGTGGTCACCGGCATCGGCGCCGGTTGCGAACTGGCCGGTTGCTCGCTGGTCGGTGGTGAAACCGCCGAGATGCCTGGCATGTACGAAGGCGAAGACTACGACCTGGCCGGTTTCTGCGTCGGCGTGGTGGAGAAGTCGGAAATCATCGACGGCTCGAAAGTGGTCACCGGCGACGCCCTGATCGCCCTGCCTTCCTCCGGCCCACACTCCAACGGCTACTCGCTGATCCGCAAGATCCTCGAAGTGTCCGGCACCGACATCGAGAACACCCAGCTCGACGGCCAGCCGCTGACCGACCTGCTGATGGCGCCGACCCGCATCTACGTCAAGCCGCTGCTGGAGCTGATCAAGAAGACCGGCGCGGTCAAGGCCATGGCCCACATCACCGGTGGCGGCCTGCTGGACAACATCCCGCGCGTCCTGCCAAAAGGCGCCCAGGCCGTGGTCGACGTGGCCAGCTGGCAGCGCCCGGCGGTGTTCGACTTCCTGCAACAAAAAGGCAACGTCGACGAGCACGAGATGCACCGCGTGCTGAACTGCGGCGTGGGCATGGTCATCTGCGTGGCCCAGGACCAGGTCGACAACGCCCTGAACGTCTTGCGCCAGGCCGGCGAGCAGCCTTGGGTGATCGGCCGCATCGACGTGGCCGCCGAAGGCGCTGCCCAGGTCGAGCTGCAGAACCTCAAGGCACACTGATGCCGAGCAAGACCTGCAATGTCGTGGTACTGCTGTCGGGCTCGGGCAGCAACCTGCAAGCCCTGATCGACAGCACCGCCGCCACCGATAGCCCGGCGCGGATCCGCGCGGTGATATCCAACCGCCCCGACGCCTTTGGCCTGCAACGGGCCAAAGCCGCCGGGATCGACACCGCCGTGCTCGAGCACGGTGGTTTCGACGGGCGCGAAGCATTCGACGCGGCGCTGGTGCAACTGATCGATGGCTTCGCCCCCGACCTGGTGGTGCTGGCCGGCTTCATGCGCATCCTCAGTGGCGACTTCGTGCGCCACTACCAGGGGCGCCTGCTCAACATCCACCCCTCGCTGTTGCCCAAGTACAAAGGGCTGCACACTCACCAGCGGGCCCTGGATGCCGGTGACGCCGAGCACGGCTGCAGTGTTCATTTCGTCACCGAGGAACTCGACGGCGGGCCCTTGGTCGTACAGGCTGTGGTAGCGGTCGCGCCAGGCGACGATGCGCAGAGCCTGGCACAACGGGTCCACCAACAGGAACACCAGATCTACCCGCTGGCGGTGCGCTGGTTCGCCGAAGGACGCTTGCGCCTGGGCGAACAAGGTGCATTACTGGATGGCCAGCCGCTGGCGGCCAGCGGTCACTTGATTCGACCCTAGGAGAATTTATGCGTCGCGCCCTGCTATTGGCTCTCGCCGTGCTCGCCCTGCCCCTCCAGGCAGCTGATCTGAAGCCGTTCTCGGCCAGCTACACCGCCGACTGGAAACAGCTGCCCATGAGCGGCACCGCCGAACGCAGCCTGGTCAAGAACGCCAACGGTACCTGGGACCTCAACTTCAAAGCCTCCATGATGATCGCCAGCCTGACCGAACAGAGCACGGTGCGCATGGACAACGACACCCTGCTGCCGCAGAAGTACCACTTCGAGCGCGGTGGCCTGGGCAAGGCGAAGAAGGTCGACCTGGACTTCGACTGGAACAGCAAGAAAGTCACCGGCAGCGACCGTGGCGATGCGATCAGCCTGCCGCTCAACCGCGGGGTGCTGGACAAGTCGTCCTATCAACTGGCCCTGCAACATGACGTGGCGGCGGGCAAGAAGAGCATGACGTACCAGGTGGTCGACGGCGACGAGATCGACACCTACGACTTCCGCGTGCTGGGCACCGAGAAGGTTGCCACCAAGACCGGCCAGGTCGATGCGGTGAAGGTCGAGCGCGTGCGCGACCCAAGCCAGAGCAAGCGCATCACCGAGCTGTGGTTCGCCAAGGACTGGGACTACCTGCTGGTGCAACTGCGCCAGGTCGAGACCGATGGCAAGGAATACGTGATCGTGCTGCAGGATGGTACGGTCGATGGCAGGACGGTGAAAGGCAACTGATCCCTTACCTGCGCTGTAACCTGCTGTAGCCCGAGCCCCGCCTAGTGCGGGGCTTTGTTTTGGCTTGCAGGAGCAAGCGCAGCGCGTTTCATGAACATAGTTTCATCGTCGTTTTATTTACTTAGCCTGCTAACAAACTCTATAAAGAAGGTGTGCGACACAGTGTCGCAGACCAACAGAAGTGGAGTTTACCGATGACTGTCCAAGTAACCGAACGCGACGAATCGAGAATGTCCCACGAAGGCCTGGCCGCTGGCGTGCGGATCTGGGACGTACACCAGCAGGGCCAACTGGTCGGCATGTTCCACAACGAACATGAAGCCCACCAGTACCGCCAGGAACTCGAGACCCTCGAGAGCCAACGCGGCACACAATAAGATCTCCCCCACGAAAAACCCCGCCTGAGCGGGGTTTTCGTCATTTACCACATCAGATCGTCAGGGATCTTGTAGGCCGCATAGGGATCGTCCTCATCGGCCTCCTCGACATGGGTGTTGAGCAGCAGGATGCGCTTGGGATCGCGTTCCTGGATCTTCACCGCCGCCTCGCGTGGGATCACTTCGTAGCCGCCGCCATGGGCGACGATCGCCAGCGAGCCGTTGCTCAGCTTGCTGCGCATCAGCGCGTTGACGGCAATGCGCTTGACCTTCTTGTCGTCGACGAAGTTGTAGTAGTCCTCGGTGGTCAGCTTGGGCAGGCGGGTCGCCTCGATCAATTGCTTGACCTGCGCGGCACGGGCCTTCTGCTCGGCCTTCTCCTGCACCTGGCGGTTCAGTTCCTGGTCCTTTTTGGCCTTGTCGGCCATGGCTTCCTTGGCCAGGCGCTGCTGGCTGTCATCCACCTCGACCTGGCCCTTGTGTTCCAGGCGTTTCTGTTTCTTTTCGGCCTTGTTGGCCTGGGAGACCTGCTTCTGGTTGACCAGACCGGCCTTGAGCAATTGATCGCGAAGGGAAAGGCTCATCGGTGTTCACTCACTTATGCATCGGCTCAGCCGCAGCTGGGCAGGTTCTTTTCCTGACGCTTGGCTTCACCCCAGAGGGCATCCAACTCGTCAAGGTTACAATCTTCGATCGGTCGGCCAGTGTCGCGCAATGCCTGCTCGATGAAGCGGAAACGTCGTTCGAATTTACGGTTGGCGCGGCGCAGTGCGTTTTCTGGATCCTGCTTGAGGTGACGGGCCAGGTTCACGGCGGCGAACAGCAGGTCGCCGACTTCGTCTTCCAGTGCCTGCTCATCGCCATCGGCCATGGCCTGCAATACCTCGTCGAGCTCCTCGCGGACCTTGTCCAGCACCGGTAACGCCTCGGGCCAGTCGAAGCCGACGGTGGCCGCGCGCTTCTGCAGTTTGGTCGCGCGCGACAGTGCCGGCAAGGCGCCGGGTACATCGTCGAGCAGCGAGAGCTGTTCGGGGGTACTCTTCTCGGCGCGTTCCTCGGCCTTGATCTCCTCCCAGCGCGATTTGACCTGCGCCTCGCTCAAGCGCGGGATGTCGGGTGCGGCGTAGAGATCGCCGGTCGGGAATACATGCGGGTGGCGGCGGATCAGCTTGCGGGTGATCGAATCGACCACACCGGCAAATTCGAAACGCCCCTCCTCCCGCGCCAGCTGGCTGTAGTAGACCACCTGAAACAGCAGGTCGCCGAGCTCGCCCTGCAACTGCGCGAAGTCGCCCTGCTCGATGGCGTCGGCCACCTCGTAGGCTTCCTCGAGGGTGTGCTTGACGATGCTGGTGTAGTCCTGCTCAAGGTCCCAGGGGCAGCCGTACTGCGGATCGCGCAGGCGGGCCATGAGGTGGAGCAGGTCGTCTAGGGTGTAGGTCATTACAGGTCCTTCGGCGGTGCCTTCATCGCGGGCAAGCCCGCTCCTACAGGGATCACGCTGCACCCGTAGGAGCGGGCTTGCCCGCGATGGAGGCGACGCAGTCTCAAGGCGTACGATTACGCCGCGTCTCGATGATGTTCGGCAACTGCGAGATCCGTCCGAGCAAGCGCCCCAGCGCATCCAGGCCTGGAATCTCGATGGTCAGCGACATCAGCGCGGTGTTGTCTTCCTTGTTCGAGCGGGTATTGACCGCCAGCACGTTGATCTTCTCGTTGAGCAGCACCTGCGAAACGTCGCGCAGCAGGCCCGGGCGGTCGTAGGCGCGGATGACGATGTCGACCGGGTAGGTCTGCACCGGAATCGGCCCCCAGCTCACCTGGATCATGCGCTCCGGCTCCTTGCCCGCCAACTGCAGCACCGAGGCGCAGTCCTGGCGGTGAATGCTTACGCCGCGGCCCTGGGTGATGTAGCCGACGATGGCATCGCCCGGCAGCGGCTGGCAGCAACCGGCCATCTGCGTGAGCAGGTTGCCTACGCCCTGGATCTGGATGTCGTTGCGCTTGCCCGATCGGGCTCCGCGCGCCGGTCGTGGCACCAGCTCGACCGGATCGATGCGCTCCGGCTCCAGCAGTTGCTGGGCGGCGTTGACCATGTGCGCCAGACGCAGGTCGCCAGCCCCCAGGGCGGCAAACATGTCCTCGGCGGTCTTGACGTTGGCCTTTTCCGCCAGGCGCTCGAAATCCACCTGTGGCAGGCCCAGGCGGCTGAGTTCGCGCTCGATGAGGGTCTTGCCGGCAGCGACGTTCTGGTCGCGCGCCTGCAACTTGAACCAGTGGACGATCTTGGCCCGCGCCCGCGAGGTGGTGACGTAGCCCAGGTTGGAGTTCAGCCAGTCGCGGCTCGGGCTGCCCTGCTTGCTGGTGATGATCTCCACCTGCTCGCCGGTCTGCAGGCTGTAGTTCAGCGGCACGATGCGCCCGTTGATCTTGGCGCCACGGCAGTTGTGGCCGATCTCGGTGTGCACCCGGTAGGCAAAGTCCAGCGGCGTGGCGCCCTTGGGCAGGTCGATGGCGTGGCCGTCAGGGGTGAACACGTAGACCCGGTCCGGCTCGATGTCGACCCGCAGCTGTTCGGCCAGCCCGCCGATGTCGCCCAGTTCCTCGTGCCACTCCAGCACCTGGCGCAACCAGGAGATCTTCTCTTCGTAGTGGTTGGAGCTGGACTTGACGTCGGTGCCCTTGTACTTCCAATGCGCACAGACGCCCAGTTCGGCCTCTTCGTGCATGCCATGGGTGCGGATCTGCACCTCCAGTACCTTGCCCTCGGGGCCGATCACCGCGGTGTGCAGCGAGCGGTAGCCGTTCTCCTTGGGGTTGGCGACGTAGTCGTCGAACTCCTTGGGAATGTGGCGCCACAAGGTGTGGACGATACCCAGCGCGGTGTAGCAGTCGCGGATTTCCGGCACCAGCACGCGCACCGCACGCACGTCGTAGATCTGGCTGAACTCCAGGCCCTTGCGCTGCATCTTGCGCCAGATCGAATAGATGTGTTTCGCCCGGCCGCTGATGTCGGCCTTGACCCCGGTGGCCAGCAGCTCGTTCTGCAACTGGTTCATCACATCGCTGATGAAGCGCTCGCGGTCCAGCCGCCGCTCGTGCAGAAGCTTGGCGATCTGCTTGTACTGGTCGGGCTCCAGATAGCGGAAGGACAGATCCTCCAGCTCCCACTTGATATGGCCGATGCCCAGGCGATGAGCGAGCGGTGCGTAGATGTCGAACACCTCGCGCGCCACGCGCAGGCGTTTTTCGTCATCGGCGGCCTTCACCGCGCGGATCGCGCAGGTCCGCTCAGCCAGCTTGATCAGGGCGACGCGCACGTCGTCGACCATGGCCACGAGCATCTTGCGCAGGTTCTCGACCTGCGCCTGCGAGCCCAGCACCAGCGACTGGCGCGGGCTGAGGCTGGCACTGATGGCCGCCATGCGCAGCACGCCGTCGATCAGCTTGGAGACCACCGGGCCGAAACGCTGGCCGACCTCGGCCAGGGTGACCTTGCCTTCGCGGACCGAGCGATAGATCACGGCGGCGACCAGCGAGTCCTGGTCGAGCTTGAGGTCAGCGAGAATTTCAGCGATCTCGAGCCCCGCCTGGAAGCTCGACGTCCCGTCGGCCCAGGAATGCTTGGCCGGGTTGCCCTTCTTCTCGACTTCCTGGGCGAAATCGCAGGCCTCCTTGAGCGCCGTGCGATCCAGCGCCGAGTCGACGCTCACCACATGATCCAGCCATGCTTCGAGATTGATACTGCCGTCGGTGTTGACCGGCTGGTGCACTCTCACCTGTACCATGTTCCGTTTACCTTTCCATACAGCGCACCTCACGGGTGCACTGACAATCAACCGTGCCGCTTCCCATCCGTGGAAGCCACACCAAGGGGCCAGCCGTTACTGGCCCACTTCGAATAACGCCATGGCCTCGACATGCGCCGTCTGAGGAAACATGTCGAGAATCCCGGCCCTTTTTAACCGGTACCCCTGGCCGACCAGCACCTGCGCATCTCGCGCCAGCGTGGCGGGGTTGCACGATACATAGACCAGCCGCTTGGCCTTGAGGCGGGCGATGCTTTGCACCACCTCGTAGGCACCGTCGCGCGGTGGGTCCAAGAGTACCGCAGAAAAGCCCTCGGCGGCCCATTCGGCACCTGCCAAAGACTGCGATAAATCGGCCTGAAAAAACCGTGCGTTATGCACATTGTTGCTCGCGGCGTTGGCGGCGGCCCGATCGACCATCGCCTGCACACCTTCCACCGCCACCACTTCACGGGCCCGGCGAGCCAGCGGCAGGGCAAAATTGCCCAGGCCACAGAACAAGTCCAGTACCCGTTCATCCGGTTGCGGCGCAAGCCACGCCAGCGCCTGTTGGATCATCAGGGTGTTGACCTGGGCATTGACCTGCACGAAGTCGCCAGGTCGCCAGGCCAGCTCCAGCCCCCAAGGGGCAAGGTCAAACCCAAGTGTCGCGGCGCCATCATGTGGCGCCGGCTCACCCTCGCCCTGCAGCCACAGTTGCGCACCCGACTGCTCGCAGAACGCCTGCAGGCGCGCCAGGTCGTCATCGGCCAGCGGCGCTACATGGCGTACCAGCACCGCCTCGGCCGTGCCGCTGAACAATTCCACATGCCCCAGTGCCTGGGGCCTGCTCAGGCTGCGCAGCACGGTCGGCAGGTGACGCAGGATGGTTTGCAAGGGTTGTACCAGCACCGGGCATTCGTCGATGGCGACGATGTCCTGGCTGGCTTCGGCACGAAAACCGACGTGCAGCTCCCGCGCCTTCACATCCCAACGCACGGCGATGCGCGCGCGGCGGCGGTAGCCGAATTCCGGCCCCGCCAGCGGCGCGGCCCACTCCTCAGGCTGCACACCGGCGACACGCTGCAACTGCTCGGCAAGCAGGCGCTGCTTGAGCGCCAGCTGGCCCTCGTGGGGCAGGTGCTGAAGGTTGCAACCGCCGCAGCGGGCGTAATGCCGACACGGCGCCTCGCGCCGCTCGGGGCTGGCCTGCAGCACGCGCTCAAGACGTGCTTCGACGATCTTGCCGCGGGCATTGAGCACCCGCGCCTCGACCGCCTCACCTGCCAGGGCGCCGCTGACGAACCAGGTGCGCCCTTCGACAAAGGCGATGCCGCGTCCGTCACCGGCCAGGCGCTCGATGTCCAGGCGTTGCTTCTTGCCTACCGGCACCTGTGGGGTGCGATCGCCGCCGGCTGGCTGGAAGCGCAGGCCGCTACTGTTGCTTTTCTTTCTGGACATCAGGTTGCGTCGAACAGGCCGGTGGAGAGATAACGGTCGCCGCGGTCGCAGATGATCGCGACCATCACGGCGTTTTCCACTTCACGGGACAGGCGCAGCATCGCCGCGACCGCACCGCCGGAGGACACTCCGCAGAAAATGCCCTCTTCGCGTGCAAGGCGACGGGTGGTGTCTTCGGCTTCCTGCTGGGACATGTCCATCACCCGATCGACGCGAGTGGCGTCGAAGATCTTCGGCAGGTATTCCTCCGGCCAGCGGCGGATACCCGGAATGGCCGAACCTTCCATCGGTTGCAGGCCGACGATCTGCACCGCCGGGTTCTGTTCCTTGAGGTACTGCGAGCAGCCCATGATGGTGCCGGTGGTGCCCATGGAACTGACGAAGTGGGTGATGCTGCCCTGGGTCTGCTGCCAGATCTCCGGGCCGGTGCTGTTGTAGTGGGCAATCGGGTTGTCGCCGTTGGCGAACTGGTCAAGCACCAGGCCGCGACCTTCGGCCTGCAGCTTTTCGGCCAGATCGCGCGCCCCTTCCATGCCCTCTTCCTTGGTCACCAGGATCAGCTCGGCGCCATAGGCGGTCATCGCCGCCTTGCGCTCGGCCGTGGAGTTGTCGGGCATGATCAGGATCATCTTGTAGCCCTTGATCGCCGCCGCCATGGCCAGGGCGATACCGGTGTTGCCGGAAGTCGCCTCGATCAGGGTGTCGCCAGGCTTGATCTGGTTGCGCAGTTCGGCGCGGGTGATCATCGACAACGCCGGGCGGTCCTTGACCGAGCCGGCCGGGTTGTTGCCTTCGAGCTTGAGCAGGAGGGTATTGCTGGTCTGCCCGGCGATACGCTGCAGGCGAACCAGGGGGGTGTTGCCGACGCAATCGGCGATGGTTGGGTACTGCAAGGTCATGGGCGTGTTTCGCAATCAGGACGGCAGGGGCGCCTATCATACCGGCAAAGGACGCGTGGCCATATCACGCAATTGCTGGGGCATATAGCAGACCGTTATATGGGCGGTGCATTCTTCACGGACAACCCTACCCCCACAAGAACATCGAACGCCTTCGGGGGAGCGGGTTGATCCGCGAGAAACCCACTGTCGATACACGGCAGGCGCATGCACAGTCGCAACCCTCGTTGCCCATTCTCGGCCCACAGCCTCCCGCCCTGACGCTGGATCGCACTGCGGGCGATGCTCAGCCCCAGCCCAAAGCCTCCATCCCCGGGGCGCGAGCCGTCGAGACGGGAGAACGGCGCGAAGATCCTTTCCAGATCGTCTTCGTCCACCCCGCCGCCCTCATCCTCCAGGAACAACTGCCAGTGATTGCCCTCGCGCTGGCCACTCAGGCGCACCACTCCGTCGTGCGGCGAGTGGCGGATGGCATTGCGCAGCATGTTCTCCAGCGCCTGGGCCAAATGGTTGAGGTTGCCCTCCACCCAACAACTGGCCGGCAACGTGCACTGCAACCGCTGCGCCGCCCAGCCGCTTTCGTAGCAGGCATTCTCCACCAGCAGGTCCCACAGGGCCTGAAGCTGGATGGGCTCAAGGTTCATCGGCGCACGCTCGGCATCCTGCCAGGCCAGTTGCAGGGTGTCCTCGACCAGTTGCTGCATGCAATCCAGTTCCCGCCCGAGGCGTTCGCGCAGGCGCGCGACGTCGGTCTCGCCCTCGCAGGCCACACGCAGGCGGCTCAGGGGCGTGCGCATCTCGTGGGACAAGTCGCGCAAGAGTTGCTGCTGCAGGGCCACGGTGCTCTGCAGGCGCTCGGCCATCTGGTCGAAGGCACGCGCCAGTTCGCCCAGCTCGTCGTCACGGCCGATGGTGCGCGAATCGAGCCGCGCCGACAGTTGGTCGGCACGCCAGGCATTGGCCTGCTCGCGCAACTGGTTCAGCGGCACGATCAGCATCCGGTAGAGGCCTACGCACAACAGCAGGGTGAACAGCCCCGGCATCACGCCATTGGTGATGATCCGCCAGAACAGCCGATACTGGCCGGGGGTCAGGCGCTGGGGCAACTCGATCACCAGCATGCCTTGCTCAGGGGCATGGGGGAACGGCAGGCGCAGCCAGGGCTGGTCGACGCTGCGCCTGCTCATCGGCCAGTCGACGCCGCGCAGACGGGTCAGGCGCTGGATTTCCTCAGTGGACAAGCGAGCGCCGGCGAGCGGTCGCAAGTTGCCATCGAGCACCCCGATCCAGCCCGACTCACGCTGGCGCATGTCCAGCAACCAGCGGTCGAGGCCTTCGCGACCGCCCTGGTTCCAGGCCTGCTCGGCCTCGGCGGCATAACCGCGCAGCAGGTGCCGGGCAGGCTCCGACAGGAAGGCGTTCTGGGTTTCCATGTGCCGGCCCCAGGTGTAGCTCAGGCCGATCATCAGCAGGCAGAAGCCCACCAGCAGCACCGCCAGCTTCCAGAACAGCGATCGACGCTCGAGCATCCTCAGTCTGCCTCGCCCGCACAGAACACGTAGCCCTTGCCCCATACCGTGCGCACCTGGCGCTCGTGATAACCGATGCCCTTTAGCTTGCGACGGATCTGGCTGACATGCATGTCCAGGCTGCGATCATGGCGCGAATAGCCCCGCTGCAGGACCTGCTGATAAAGGAAGGGCTTGCTCAGCACCTCCTCCTGGCTGCGGTTGAGGGTGTCGAGCAGCCGGTATTCGCTGGGCGTGAGCCCTGCTGGCTGCCCGTCGAGCGTCACGTCGCAGGCCTGTTCGTCGAAATGCAGCTGCCCCGGCAGAACGTCACGCGGCGCCTGATGACGGCGCTCCAGGGCGACCCGACGCAGGATCGCCTCGATGCGTACGCGCAGCTCGGCCATGCTGAAGGGCTTGGGCAGGTAGTCGTCTGCACCGCGCTGGAAACCGCTTATACGGTCCGCCTCGGCCCCCAGCGCCGACATCAGGATGACTGGCGTGGCACTGCGCCGGCGTAGTTGCGCCAGGGTGTCCAGACCGTTGAGCCCGGGCAGCAGGATGTCCAGCAACACCACATCGAAGGCCTCGCGGCCAGCAGTTTCCAAGCCTTCCAGGCCGTTACGGCACCAGGTCACGCGGAAACCGCCGCGCTGCAACTCCTCGTGCAGGTAGGCGCCGAGCACCGGATCGTCCTCGATGGCGAGGATGCTTGAGTCGTGAATGGATACGGTATGCATTGGCATCTGCCATGAATTCTCAGTTGCGCGATTATTGGCGAGGGACGCCGTTCTGGCAACCGAGTGTCGACCAATGCCCCGGCAAGCGCCGTGCGGCATAAAAAACCCGCACAAACAAAGTGCATTACCGCTGCGCGCGGAGTAACGTTCTGCGGGATCCCGTCCACTCGCGACGGCCCGCACGCACATGACAGGAGACAGGTGTGCTCGATCGTTTGGGAATCAGAAGCCGCGTCCTGCTGCTGGCCCTACTGCCCGCCGGGCTGATGGCGCTGGTGCTGGGCATTTATTTCACCTGGTTGCAGCAGAACGAACTGCGCACCCAGCTGTTGCAACGCGGCAAGATGATCGCCGAGCAACTGGCACCGCTCGCAGCCCCCGCCCTGGCTCAGGAAGCGCCAGCGCAGCTCGAGCGCATTGCCGCCGAGGCTTTGGAGCAGACCGATGTACGTGCCGTGGCCTTCCTGGCCCCGGACCGTTCGCGCCTGGCCCATGCCGGCCCCAGCATGCTCAACCAGCCGCCCAGCGGCGGCACCGGTATGCAACTGCTGCAACGCACCGGCAACGACGCCACGCGCTACCTGATGCCGGTTTTCGGCCATCACCGTGACCTGGCCACCGAAGCCGTGCCTAACGAATCCGAGCGCTTGCTTGGCTGGGTCGAAATCGAACTGTCCCACGACGGCACCCTCCTGCGCGGCTATCGCAACCTGTTCACCAGCCTGCTTCTGATCTTCGCCTGCCTGAGCCTCACGGTGCTGCTGGCACTGCGCATGAGCCGGGCGATCAACGGCCCGATCGGGCGCATCAAGCACGCGGTCACCCAGCTCAAGGAGGGCAACCTCGAAGAACGTCTGCCGCCGATGGGCAGTGTCGAGCTGGACGAGCTGGCGGCTGGCATCAACCGCATGGCCGAAACCCTGCACAACGCCCACGAAGAGCTGCAGCACAGCATCGACCAGGCCACCGAGGACGTGCGCCAGAACCTGGAGACCATCGAGATCCAGAACATCGAGCTGGACATGGCGCGCAAGGAGGCCCTGGAGGCCAGCCGGATCAAATCCGAATTCCTCGCCAACATGAGCCACGAGATTCGCACCCCGCTCAATGGCATTCTCGGTTTCACCCACCTGTTGCAAAAAAGCGAGCTCACGCCTCGACAGCTCGACTATCTGGGCACCATCGAAAAATCCGCCGACAACCTGCTGGGGATCATCAACGAGATTCTCGACTTCTCCAAGATCGAAGCCGGCAAGCTGGTGCTCGACAGCATCCCCTTCAACCTACGCGACCTGATCCAGGACACCCTGACCATTCTCGCCCCAGCGGCCCACGCCAAACAGCTGGAGCTGGTCAGCCTGGTGTACCGCGACACGCCTTTGTCGCTGGTCGGCGATCCGCTGCGGCTCAAACAGATCCTCACCAACCTGGTGAGCAACGCCATCAAGTTCACCCGCGAAGGCACGATCGTCGTGCGCGCCATGGTCGAAGACGAGCACGAAGACACCGCGCAACTGCGCATCAGCGTGCAGGACACCGGCATCGGCCTGTCACCGGCGGACGTGCGCACCCTGTTCCAGGCCTTCAGCCAGGCCGACAACTCGCTGTCGCGCCAACCCGGCGGCACCGGCCTTGGGCTGGTGATTTCCAAGCGCCTGATCGAACAGATGGGGGGCGAGATCGGTGTCGACAGCACGCCGGGCGAAGGCTCGCAGTTCTGGATCAACCTGAGCCTGCCCAAGGCCCATGACGACACCGAGGAACTGCCCCTGCAAGCGCTGCTGGGCCGTCGCGCAGCGATCGTCGACGGCCACGAACTGGCCCGTCAGGCCCTGGAGCACCAGCTCGAAGACTGTGGCCTGAGCGTCAGCCTGTTCTCGTCGTTCGAGCAGTTGCTGCAAGGGGTGCAGGCCGCCAGCCAGGCCGGCCAACCCTTCGAGTTCGCCGTGCTTGGCGCCAACCTGGCCAACCTCTCGCCCGACCAGCTCGGCCAGTACCACCAACAACTCGAACGCCTGGGCTGCCAGTGCGTGGTGCTGTGCCCGACCACCGAGCAGGCGCTGTATCACCCATTCCTGCCCAATGCCCATGGCCAACTGCTGTCCAAGCCCACCTGCACCCGCAAGCTGCGCCGCCTGCTGCTGGAACTGGTGCAACCGACCCGCCCCAGCAGCGAACCGCGGTATACGGCCGGCTCACGGGTGCCGAGGATTCTCTGCGTCGACGACAACCCGGCCAACCTGCTGCTGGTGCAGACCCTGCTCGAAGGCATGGGCGCCGCAGTGGTGGCGGTGGACAACGGCTTTTCGGCAGTTCAGGCCGTGCAGGACGAGCCCTTCGACCTGGTGCTGATGGATGTGCAGATGCCCGGCATGGACGGCTGCGCCTGCACCGAGCAGATCCGTCGCTGGGAAACCAGCCAGAGTAGCCCACCCCTGCCCATCGTCGCCCTGACGGCCCACGCCATGGCCAACGAAAAGCGCGCCCTGCTGCACAGTGGCATGGATGATTATCTGACCAAGCCGATCAGCGAGCGCCAACTGGCCCAGGTGGTGATGAAGTGGACCGGCCTGAGCCTCGGCACGCCCTCGCTTGACCGCGCCACTGAACGTTTCCCCGATGGCAACGAGCTCAAGGTGCTCGACCACGAAGAGGGTTTGCGCCTGGCGGCCGGTAAAGCGGACCTGGCCGCCGACATGCTGGCGATGCTGCTGGCCTCGCTGGAAGGTGATCGCCAGGCCATCCGCAACGCCCGCGAACAAGGTGATCGCTCGGCAATGATCGAGCGCGTGCATCGCCTCAACGGCGCTTCGCGCTACTGCGGCGTCCCACAGTTGCGGGCGGCCTGTCAGCGCAGCGAGACCCTGCTCAAGCAGGACAGCCCGCAGGCATTGCAGGCGCTGGATGACCTGGAGCGCGCCATCCACCGGCTGGCGGAGCAGGCGCACCTGAGTGCCTGATCGTCGACGACACACCGAAGGAATCCCCACCATGCGCGTCCTGTTGTTCAGCAGCCAGCACTACGACCAGGAAAGTTTCACCCAGGCCGCTGCCAGCAGCGCGCTGGAGCTGCATTTCCAAGCCGCCCGCCTCACCCCGGACACCGCACCGCTGGCCCAGGGTTTCGAGGTGGTCTGCGCCTTCATCAACGACGATCTGGGCGCCGACGTCCTGCAACGCCTGGCCAGCGGCGGTACACGGCTGATCGCCTTGCGTTCGGCGGGCTACAACCATGTTGACCTGACGGCCGCAGCACACCTGGGGCTGACAGTGGTGCGCGTCCCGGCCTATTCGCCGCACGCCGTGGCCGAACACGCGGTGGCGCTGATCCTGGCCCTCAACCGCCGCCTGCACCGCGCCTACAACCGCACCCGCGAAGGCGACTTCACCTTGCATGGCCTGACCGGCTTCGACCTGCACGACAAGACTGTCGGCGTGGTCGGCACCGGGCAGATCGGTGCTGCGTTCGCCCGCATCATGGCCGGCTTCGGCTGCCAGTTGCTGGCCTACGACCCCTACCCCAACCCCGAGCTGCTGGCCCTCGGCGCCCGCTACCTGGAACTGCCCGAACTGCTCGGCCAGGCGCGAATCATCAGCCTGCACTGCCCACTGACCGAGCATACCCGTCACCTGATCAACGCCGAGAGCCTCGCGCGCCTGCAGCCCGGTGCCATGCTGATCAACACCGGGCGCGGTGCGCTGGTCGATACCCCGGCGCTGATCGACGCGCTCAAGTCTGGCCAGCTCGGCTACCTGGGCCTGGATGTCTATGAAGAAGAGGCGCAACTGTTTTTCGAGGACCGCTCCGACCTGCCACTGCAGGACGACGTGCTGGCGCGGCTGCTGACCTTCCCCAACGTGATCGTCACCGCACACCAGGCGTTTCTGACCCGCGAAGCCCTGGAGGCGATCGCCGCGACCACCCTGGACAACATCGCCCGCTGGGCAGCAGGCGATGCGCAAAACACGGTCACAGGGTAGGATACGCGGCATTTCTGGAGGACCCATGGTCGAGCACGATTTCCGCTACACCCTTTTCAACCCGCAACACACCCTGATCGAATGCCGTGCACTGGTGCCAGGTCGCTACCAGGTGACCGGCAACGGCGGATCGATGCATAAAGGCGACGTCCTGCTGGTGACGCTCAAAGGCAGCAAGGACCTGTCCATGCGCCTGACCGTCGAGAGCGTCCGTCACCTGATCAACCCTCGCGGCCAGTGGGTTGCCGTGGCCAGCGGCCCGGTGTTCAACGAACTGGAAATCCTCACCTGGCAGGTCAAGTGCGACAGTTGCGAGGCCGTGCTCGACTTCGAATTCGCCGTCGATGCCAAGCTCGGCAAGAAGGCCCGCCAGCCCGCCGCCAATGCACGCATCGCGGAACTGGGCTGGAGCAGCCAGGGCGAGCGTCACCTGTGCCGCAACTGCCAGGGAAGCGCCCAGTGAAACACCTGTTGATCTGCGCCGCGCTGCTCGGCGGCCTGTTCGGCTGCGCGGCGCAGCCATCCAAACTGCAGCAGGAGCGCAGCTATGTGCTGGAATGGATCGGCGAACGCCCGCTGATCGACTACAGCCACCTGACGCTAACCCTGGCCAATGATGGCCGCGCCTACGGCAATGCCGGCTGCAACCATTGGTTCGCCAGCTATACGCTGGACGGCGAGCAATTGAGCTTCGGCAAGATCGGCAAGACCCGCAAGCTGTGTGCACCGGCATTGATGGAGCAGGAAAAGCGCTTCCTCCAGGCACTGGAGACGGTGCAGCGCTGGGATGTGTCGGCGATCGAGCAGATCCGTTTCTGGCCGGCCGAAGGCAAGCCGCTGCGCTTCTGGCCTGAGGAAGGCTGAAGTGCATCGGGGCCGCTGCGCGGCCCATTCGCGGCACGAGGCCGCTCCCACAAGTAACACCGCAGTATTCAGAAATTGCGGAGCTCTTGTAGGAGCGGCCTCGTGCCGCGAATGGGCTGCGAAGCAGCCCCGACAACAGGTCAGGCGCCGCCCTTGAGTGCCTTGATCTTCGCCTGCAGCCCTTCGAGCGTTTGCTCGCCGAGCAACTGCTCACGCACCTTGCCCTTGTCGTCGATGATGTAGGTCACCGGCAGTGCTTCGCTGCGAGGCAGCTCGTAGCGCTCGGCCGGGTCCTGGGCCAGCACGGTGAAGTCGATGCCCAGGGCCTGCGCGGCCTGCTTGAGGTCATCGCCCTGCAGCCCGTCGAAGTTCACCCCCACCACCTTGATGCCCTGGGCGTCCCATTGCTTGGCCGCCGTATTCAGTTCAGGGATCTCGGTGCGGCACGGTCCGCACCACTCGGCCCAGTAATTGAGCACCAGCCAGTGCCCGTCGATCTGTTCGGCCTTCACCGTATTGCCGTGCTGGTCCACGCCGTAGTCCGCACCGCAGCCGCCGAGCAAAAGACTCGCGGTGATGGCCAGTGCAGCTGCCAAACGCCTTGCCATGGGTCAATCCTTCTCGAAGTTTTAAAGCATGAAATGTCGGTCGCTGCGGTTAGAATAGCCGCCAAACCCAGCTGGATGCGACCCGTCATGACCGATCTGACCCTCTATCATAACCCGCGCTGCTCCAAATCCCGCGGCGCCCTTGAACTGCTGGAAGAACGCGGCCTGGCCCCGACCGTGGTGCGTTACCTCGAAACCCCGCCCGACGCCGCCACGCTCAAGGCGCTGCTCGGCAAGCTCGGCATCGGCCCACGCCAGTTGTTGCGCAGCGGCGAAGACGAATACAAGGCCCTGGACCTGGCCAACCCAGCGCTCACCGACGCGCAACTGATCGACACCATGGTCCAGCATCCGAAACTGATCGAACGCCCGATCCTGGTCGCCGGCGACAAGGCCGTGATCGGTCGGCCCCCCGAGAAAGTCCTGGAGATCCTGCCGTGAGCGATCCCTTCATCCTGGTCCTGTACTACAGCCGCCACGGCTCCACCAGCGAGATGGCCCGGCACATCGCCCGCGGTGTCGAGATGGCGGGCCTGGAAGCGCGCCTGCGCACCGTGCCGGCGATTTCCAGCGAGTGCGAAGCCGTGGCCCCGGACATCCCCGCCAGCGGCGCGCTCTATGCCACCCTCGACGACCTGCGCCACTGCGCGGGCCTGGCCCTGGGCAGCCCGACGCGCTTCGGCAACATGGCCGCGCCGCTCAAGTACTTCCTCGACGGCACCAGCAGCCTGTGGCTGGGCGGTGAACTGGTCGGCAAGCCAGCGGCGGTGTTCACCTCCACTGCCAGCCTGCACGGCGGCCAGGAAACCACCCTGCTGTCGATGCTGCTGCCGCTGATGCACCACGGCATGCTGGTCACTGGCCTGCCCTATAGCGAATCGGCCCTGCTCGAAACCCGTGGCGGCGGCACGCCCTACGGCGCCAGCCATCATGCTGGTGCCGATGGCAAACGCGAACTGGACCAACACGAGATCACCCTGTGCAGGGCGCTGGGCCAACGCCTGGCCAATACCGCCAAGGCCCTGGGTGGCGAGCGTGGCTAGAAAGTCCAAGGCCCTGCCTGCACTCGACTGGCTGGCCCCACGCCTGCGCCTGACCCGGGCGCTGAGCCTGGCCTGCTTCTTCGGCCTGATCGCCTTGCTGGTGGTGAACAACCTGTGGTTCGCCGACCTGCATGGGGCGCGGGTCGAAGTGATCCTGGCCATCGAGCTGATCCCTCTGCTGCTACTGCTGCCAGGCATGCTCAGCGGCAGCGCCCGGGCGCATGCCTGGACCTGCTTCGTGGTCAACATCTATTTCATCAAGGGCGTGCTGGCGGCGTTCGATCCGGGCCGGGCGCTGTTTGGCTGGGTCGAGGTGCTGGTGAGCCTGGGATTGTTCGTCAGCGGGTTGCTGTACGTGCGCTGGAAGTTTCAGCACGAGCGGCGGCTGGCGGGGGAATAGAACACCGGGTGCGGCATTCGCGGGCAAGCCGGCTCTGTAGGAGCGGGCTTGCCCGCGAAGCAGGCGCCGCAAACCTCAATGATTGACGGTATGCGCCAGCATCACCGACAACTGGCACAGCGGCCGGCCACTCTCTTCATGCCACTGGTTGAACGCCTGCTGCACCAGCGCCAGGTCGCGCAGGCTGGTGGGCGGCTTGTCGATCACCTTCTGCGCGATCAATGCCGCGGCCATGTCCTCGGTGGGGATGAAGGTATCCTTGCCGACCATGCGCAGGAAGCGCGGCGCCGACAACCCACCCAGCTGGTTGCCATGCTTGGCCAGGTACTTCCACAACCCGACGATATCGGTCTCGGGCCAGTCGGCGATGAAGGCACCGAAACTACCCTTCTCCTTCGCTACATCGAGGATCATCTGCGCATTGCGCGGCACGCTCTTGAGCTTGCCCAAGTGGCGGATGATGCGCTCGTCCTGCATCAGGCGCTCCAGGTGCTCGGCGCCCATGAGCACCACTTTCTCGGGGTCGAAACCGAAGAACACCTGCTCGAACGCTGGCCATTTGGCGTCCACCAGGCTGTGCTTGAGCCCGGCGCGGAACACGCGCAGGGCCAGGGTCGACAGGTAGCGGTCGTCAGTGATGTCGCGCAGTTGCGCCGACGTGCGCGGTTGCGGCAGGAAGGCTTCGAGCGCTTTGGACGAGCCGAAGCGATTGAGGCAGTACTCGTGCAGCCACTGGTAATCGCGCATGGGTTCAGATGTTCAGCACGTCGAGGAAGCGCGGAGTGGCGCTCTCGTCGATTTTCAGGCTGGTGAAGTCGAACAGGTTGCGGTCGGCCAGTTGCGACGGCGCGACGTTCTGCAGGGCGCGGAAGATGCTCTCGGTACGGCCCGGATGCTTGCGCTCCCACTCCACCAGCATGTCCTTGACCACCTGGCGCTGCAGGTTCTCCTGCGAACCGCACAGGTTGCACGGGATGATCGGGAATTCCTTCATGTCCGAGTAAGCCTGGATATCCTTCTCGCTGCAGTAGGCCAGCGGACGGATCACCACGTTGCGGCCGTCGTCGGCGCGCAGCTTGGGCGGCATGCCCTTGAGCGCGCCATTGAAGAACATGTTGAGGAAGAAGGTCTCGACGATGTCGTCGCGGTGGTGACCGAGCGCCATCTTGGTCGCACCGATCTCGTCGGCGAAGGTGTACAGCGTGCCACGGCGCAGGCGCGAGCACAGCGAACAGGTGGTCTTGCCTTCGGGGATCAGTTCCTTGACCACCGAGTAGGTGTCCTTCTCGACGATGTGGTACTCGACGCCGAGGGTCTTCAGGTAGGCAGGCAGCACGTGCTCGGGGAAGCCTGGCTGCTTCTGGTCCATGTTCACCGCGACGATCTGGAACGAAATCGGCGCCACCTTCTGCAGGTGCAGCAGAACATCGAGCATGGTGTAGCTGTCCTTGCCGCCGGACAGGCAGACCATGACCTTGTCGCCATCCTCGATCATGTTGTAGTCGGTGATGGCTTCGCCGGCGAGACGACGCAGGCGTTTTTGCAGTTTGTTCTGGTTGACCGAGAGGGTGCCCATAGCGCTTGGATCCGCGAGGTGTGACAAAAGCCGGCTATTTTACGCACAAACCGAGCACAGGCGTAGGCCATTCCGATAAAGAATCAACAGCGCCACCGACAGCGCGATTTGCTCTAAAAAGCCGCGTTTATGCCGGGTTCTGCTTCCTATACTGCGACATAAGGCCATATTACCGCTTGATCGGTTGCCTGGCCTCGAGCCACAGGCGCTCCGCTTGGGGGGCGTTTGGCAACGACGATAGGAGTGACCGGCATGATCCATCACGTTCTGGGACTGTTTACCCATCCCGACCAGGAATGGCGGGAGATTCGTGGCGAAGAAGAAAGCATCAGCCATATGTACCTGACCCACACCCTGATCCTGGCGGCGATTCCGGCGGTGTCCGCCTTTATCGGCACCACTCAGGTCGGCTGGGTGATCGGTGACCGACCACCGGTGATGCTGACCATGGAAAGCGCGCTATGGATGAGCGTCATGTCCTACCTGGCAATGCTCGCCGGGGTGGCGGTGATGGGGGCCTTCATCCACTGGATGGCGCGCACCTATGATGCCAACCCCTCTATGGCGCAATGCATCGCCTTTGCCACCTACACCGCCACGCCACTGTTCCTCGGCGGCCTGGCGGCGCTCTACCCCCACCTGTGGCTGGGCATGCTGCTGGGGACAGCGGCCATCTGCTACACGGTCTACTTGCTGTATGTCGGGCTACCGACCTTCATGAACATCCCCACTGACGAGGGCTTCCTGTTCTCCAGCTCCGTGCTGGCGGTGGGCCTGGTGGTGCTGGTGGCGATCATGGCCGCCACCGTGATCATCTGGGGGCTTGGCGTGGGGCCGGTCTACACCAATTAGAAACACCAACACTGGGGCGTCGGGCCAGGGGCCGCCGTTTTGGCGGCCTCTGGCTTCGTGCTGACCGGCGGCTCGGCAAGCGTGCAGGGCTTGCGGCATAATGGCGCGTCAGGAGAATCATCCCGCCATGCCCGAGCAACTCAAGCAACGCGTCGAAACCTGTTACCAGCAAGCCGAAACCTTCTTCAAACGCCCCTTCCCCCGCCCGGAAGTCAGCTTCAAACTGCGCGGCCAGAAGGCCGGTGTCGCCCATCTGCACGAGAACCTGCTGCGCTTCAACCTGCAGCTGTACCGCGAGAACCAGGATGATTTCCTGCGCCAGACCGTGGCCCATGAAGTCGCCCACCTGATCGCCCACCAACTGTTCGGCGACCGCATCCAGGCCCATGGCGAGGAGTGGCAACTGATCATGCGCGGGGTGTACGAACTGCCGCCCAACCGCTGCCACAACTATGAGGTGCAGCGCCGTGTGGCAACCCGCTACATCTACCGCTGCCCCTGCCCGGACAGCGACTTCCCCTTCAGCGCACAGCGACACAAGCTGGTGCGCCAGGGGCGTCGCTACCTGTGCCGGCGCTGCCGGGAGATCCTCGTGTACAGCGGCGAGACACGCGTCGAATGACCCAACGCATTTGCGGGCCAGTCCGATCACCACAAAAACCGAGCATGAAAAAAGGCGACCCTAAGGTCGCCTCTTTCGCATCACTACAACCGCTATCAGCGAGTAGCCGGGCCTTCAGCAACGCCCAGGTCGTCGGTCGGACGGGTTTCAACCAGCGGTGCACCGCCGGAAGCCAGTTCCGATTGCAGCTTGTCGGTGTCCAGTTCCTTCACCCACTTGGCCACGACCACGGTGGCAACGGCGTTGCCGATCAGGTTGGTCAGGGCGCGGGCTTCGGACATGAAGCGGTCGATACCCAGGATCAGCGCAAGGCCGGCAACTGGCAGGTGGCCAACGGCGGACAGGGTGGCGGCCAGGACGATGAAGCCCGAACCGGTAACGCCAGCAGCACCTTTGGACGCGACCAGCAGCACCAGCAGCAGGGTGATCTGGTGAGTGATGTCCATGGGGGTATCGGTGGCCTGGGCGATGAACACCGCAGCCATGGTCAGGTAGATCGAGGTGCCGTCCAGGTTGAACGAGTAGCCGGTCGGGATCACCAGGCCAACCACGGATTTCTTCGCGCCCAGGCGCTCCATCTTGGTCAGCATGCGTGGCAGGGCCGATTCCGAGGAGGAAGTACCCAGTACGATCAGCAGTTCTTCACGGATGTAGCGGATCAGCTTGAGGACGCTGAAACCGTGGGCGCGGCAGATACCGCCGAGGACGATCAGGATGAACGCCAGGCAGGTGATGTAGAAGCAGGCCATCAGGTAGCCCAGCTGCACCAGCGAACCCACGCCGTACTGGCCGATGGTGAAGGCCATGGCACCGAAGGCACCGACCGGCGCCAGCTTCATGATCATGTTGATGATGTTGAACATGACATGGGCGAAGCGGTCGATCAGCTCGAGCACTGGCTTGCCGTAGCTGCCCAGGCGATGCAGGGCGAAGCCGAACAGCACCGAGAACATCAGCACCTGGAGGATGTCGCCGTTGGCGAAGGCACCGACCACGGTGTTAGGGATGACGTTGAGCAGGAAGCCAACGGTGGTCTGCTGCGCACCGGCGGCGGCGTAGGCTGCGACGCTGCTGGCGTTCAGGGTGCTGACGTCGACGTGCATGCCAGCGCCAGGCTGAACCACGTTGACGACGACCAGGCCGATGATCAGGGCGATGGTGGAGACGATCTCGAAGTACAGGAGCGCATAGCCGCCGGTCTTGCCGACCGACTTCATGCTCTGCATGCCGGCGATGCCGCTGACCACGGTGCAGAAGATGATCGGGGCGATGACCATCTTGATCAGTTTGACGAAGCCGTCACCCAGGGGTTTGAGGGCGACACCGGTTTCGGGGTAGTAGTGGCCGAGCAGAATACCGATGGTGATTGCAACGATCACCTGGACATACAGGGACTTGTACAGCGGCTGACGTTTCGTCATGGCTTAATTATCCTCAAGTGTGCCGTTTCACCCTTCCCAGGGCGAGGCACCTAAAGCGCGAACCCTCCTGCACCTGGAGGGATTTGTCGTTGTGTTCGAGCTGCCTGAGCAGGCCTCTGCCAGATCTTTAGCAAGGGTGATGCCAAAATGCCCGGATTGGGTGCAATGCCAGTGTTTTCGGGAAATTTCTGCCCAAGGACAGGGCGAATCGACAGGGGTGGGTTGGCGGATTTCCGCCCGGTGGCGAAATTCGTACAAGGCCGATGGCGGGAATCCGCCCGATGCGGGGCATGATGCAGGAAAGCCTCACCTGCGGGAGCTAGCCTGCCCGCAAGCTCACTCCAGGCTGAACACGATCCTGAATGCCGCCCCGCCCAGGGGCGAATCATCCAGCGTAAGCCGGGCATCGAAGCTGTCGATGATGTCCTTGACCACCGCAAGCCCGATCCCCTGCCCCGGATGCTGCCGGTCCAGGCGCTCGCCGCGCTGCAGGATACGTTCGCGCTGGCCTGCGGGCACACCCGGACCATCATCCTCCACGCACAACACCTGCTGCCCGGGCAGCGCCTCCAGGCTCACCCGCACCTGCCCCAGGCACAGCCGATAGGCGTTCTCCAGCAGGTTGCCGAGCAGCTCGAGCAAGGCACCCTCTTCGATCGGCACCCAGGCTTGCGCGGGAACACTCAGGGTGACGGTGACACGCTTGTCGCGATAGACCTTGTCCAGCGTGTTGCACAGGCTATCGAGCACCGGCGCAAGGCGTACCTTGTGCCGCACCAGGCCGCTCTTGCGCAGGCTGGCGCGTTGCAGCTGGTAGTCGATCTGCTGGCTCATGCGCTCGATCTGGCTTTGCAGCACCCGCGCCTGTTCGCGTTCGCCGCTGCGCTGGCCCATGCTTTCGCCAACCCCCTGCAGCACCGCCAGCGGGGTCTTGAGGCTGTGTGCCAGGTCATCCAGCGAGTCGCGATAACGCTGACGTTGCTCGCGCTCGCTGTGCAGCAGGCGGTTCAGCGAGCCGGTCAGGCGCAGCAGTTCGCGCGGGTGCTCACGGCTCAGCCCCTCACGGGCACCGCTCTCCACTTCATCCAGTTCGTGACTCAACCGGCGCAACGACCGCAGCCCCCAGGTCAGACCAGCCCAGAGCAGCACCATCAATGCCAGCAGGGCCGCGCCAAAGCCCAGGTAGAGTTTCTCGCGCAGGCCGTCGAGGGTGTGCTGGTACTCGCGCACCGGCTGCAGGGCAACGATGCTGAAGGCTGCGCTCTTGCCACCGAGCAGCTTGACCTCGACGTCATAGACGAAGAACTCGTCACCGTCGTCCTGGCGGATTCGCGCGAATTCGCTGCCGCGACCGTCATAGCGGGGTTGATAGTTGATGTGCTTGTCGGCGGTGGCGCGTGAACGCCAGACCAGCCGGCCCTCGCGGTCAAAGATGTAGCCAAGCAGGCCCATGTTGGGCAGGTTGTAGCGCTCGTCGGGCAGCAGCTCGGGCATCTGCAGATGACCATGCTCGATGCGCGCCGCCGAGATCATGGTGGTCACATCCGAGGCCAGGCGCTGCTCGATCGACTCCTGCAGGGCCAGGCTGAAGGCCTTCTGCAGCGCCGGCAGCAGCGCCAGCATGAACAGCAGGGCCAGCAGCGCTGCGGCCAGCATCAGGCGCAGGCGCAGCGAACGGATCATCGGCAGCGCTCGGTGAACAGGTAGCCCAGGCCGCGCACGGTGTCGATGGGTTTGAAGCCGTTGTCGCCCTCGAGCTTGCGGCGCAAACGGCCGACCAATACCTCGATGACGTTGGGATCGCGCTCCTCGTCGTCCGGGTAGAGCTGCTCCATCAGACGGTCCTTGGCCACCACCTGCTGGTGATGGCGCATGAGGTATTCGAGGATCCGGTATTCATAGGCGGTCAGCGCCAGGGGCTGCTCGTCCAGTGTCGCCTGCTTGCGATTGAGGTCCAGCACCAGCGGGCCGGCAGCGATGGTCGACTGGGTAAAGCCACTGGAGCGACGCAGCAACGCGTTCAGGCGCGCCTCCAGCTCTTCGAACTGGAAAGGCTTGACCACATAGTCGTCGGCACCGGCGGCCAGGCCTTCGACCTTGTCCTGCCAGTTGCCGCGGGCGGTGAGAATCAGAATGGGGAACGTCTTGTCCTGGCTGCGCAACTGGCGGATCAGGTCCAGCCCGCTCATGCCCGGCAAGCCCAGGTCGATCACGGCGAGGTCATGGTTGTACTGCTCGGCCTGGTAGAGCGCCTCTTCGGCATCGCCCACCGCCTGCACCACATGCCCGGTCTCGCCCAGACGTGTATACAGATGATGGCGCAGCAGCGCCTCGTCCTCGACCACCAGCAATTTCATGCCGCATCTCCTTTGTCTATATCTCCCGGACCGCCGAGCGGTCAGGGCCGGCACAGCATAACAGCGAACCGGCACGGGAAACCCCTGCCGGTTCGATGAGCCTCGGCCTTAGAACTTGTAGCTGGCGGCGAGGTAGGTCTGGGCGCTGCTGGTCAGGCGCAGGGTGCCGTCCTTCGGACCACCGTGCGGCGACAGCTCGGTGGCGGCATTGCTGCGCAGGTAACGGTAGCCCAGTTCCACCGAGGTGTTGTCGGTGACCTGCTGCAGCACGCCGGCTTGCAGGCCGACCGCGTAGCCGTAGTCAGTATCGCGGCTGTAGCCAGACGAAGTCTGGGTCAGCTTGGTCATGCCCAGGCTGCCGCCGCCGAAGAGCTTGGTGGTGTCGGTGATCGGCAGGAACACATCGTAGCTGCCGAGCAGGTTTTCCTGGCGCAACTTGACGCCGCTGTGATCACCCGAAACGTTGTCGTAGGTCAGGTAGTAGCGGCCTTGATCGTTGATCTGGCCGACACGCAGGCCCCAGGTGCTGTCCTTGCCGATGATGCCGTCGGCGTTGAGGTTATCGGTGTTGCGCTGCAGCAGGCCGGACTTGCGGACTTTGTCGCTGGTCTGACCGTAGGTCAGGCTGGCGAAGTTATCGTCGGCCTGGGCGGTGGCGGCAACGCCAGCGGCGCAAACAGCCATGGCGACCATCAGGGTGTTGAGTGCTTTCATGCTTTGTTACTCCAGTTAGGTGCGCTGTTTCGGTCTGGGGACTAGAGTAAGCAGGGCGCCCTGAACCGCTCCTGAACCCCGGCTGAACCTTGGCTGAACGAACCCGATACGGCTGCATCTTTCCTGGAGACCCCCTCATGCGTTCACTGCTTGCCCTGGCCCTGATGTGCAGCGCCGCCTTCGCCCAGGCGGCGGTACAGACCCGCGAGATCCGCTACCAGGACGCCGAAGGCACTGCGCTGATCGGCTACTACGCCTATGACGACGCCATCGCGGGCAAGCGCCCCGGTGTCGTCGTGGTGCATGAATGGTGGGGGCTGAACGACTACGCCAAGCGCCGCGCCCGCGACCTCGCGGCGCTGGGCTACAACGCACTGGCCATCGACATGTATGGCGACGGCAAGCACACCGAGCACCCGCAGGACGCCCAGGCATTCATGGCCGCCGCGCTGAAGGATCCAGCGGCAGCGGCGCGACGCTTCGACGCCGGGCTCGAGCTGCTCAAGCTGCAACCCAACACCAACAAGCACCAGTTGGGCGCCATCGGCTACTGCTTCGGTGGCAAGGTGGTACTCGACGCCGCACGCCGGGGCGAGAAGCTCGATGGCGTAGTGAGTTTCCATGGCGCGCTGGTCACCCAGACCCCGGCCAAGCCCGGAGTGGTGAGGGCGAAGATCCTGGTCGAACATGGCGAGGCCGACAGCATGGTCACGCCCGAACAGGTCGAGGCCTTCAAGAAGGAGATGAAGGATGCCGGAGCAGACATGCAGTTCGTCGGCATTCCCGGGGCCAAGCATGGCTTTACCAACCCCGATGCGGACCGCTTGAGCCATGGCGCGCATGGCGGGCCGGATATCGGCTATGACAAGGCGGCAGATGAAAGCTCCTGGAAGGACATGCAGGCGTTCTTCAAGCAGGCGTTCAAGTAAGGGCCCAAGCCCCCGCGAATTCTCTGCGTACTTGTAGGAGCGGGCTTGTCCCGCGATCGGGCGCACAGCGGCCGTAAAACTGACACAGAGGTTTTTCAGGAAGACTTCGGTCGCCTGGTTGCACGGCCGCTGCGCGCCCGATCGCGGGACAAGCCCGCTCCTACAGGAATCGCGTCAGTTGCGGATTTGCATTGGCCTTGCCCGCGAAACGGCCGGAACTGGCACAATACCGCCCATGGACAGACTCCCCACCTGCTGCACCCCACTCCAGCATCACTGGCCCCTGCCCCAGCCCCTTCCCGGCGCGGTGCTGGTCAGTTGCGCCTTCGATCCCAAGCGCCTGGCCGCCGACGATTTCCAGCGCGCCGGCATCGCACAGAGCCACAGCCTGCAGCGCTCGGTGGCCAAGCGTCAGGCCGAGTACCTGGCCGGCCGAGTCTGTGCCCGTGAGGCGCTGCAACGCCTGGACGGCCGCGACTATGTTCCGGGCAGCCACGAAGACCGCTCACCGGTCTGGCCCGCCGGCATCCGAGGTTCGATCACCCATGGCCAGGGCTGGGCCGCTGCCGTCGTCGCCCACGAAGGTGCCTGCAACGGTATCGGCCTTGACCAGGAGAGCCTGCTTGACGACGAACGCGCCGAGCGCCTGGCGGGCGAGATCCTCACCGCCGAC
Source organism: Pseudomonas sp. RW10S2 (assembly GCF_014268985.1). Classification (NCBI taxonomy): domain Bacteria; kingdom Pseudomonadati; phylum Pseudomonadota; class Gammaproteobacteria; order Pseudomonadales; family Pseudomonadaceae; genus Pseudomonas; species Pseudomonas sp. RW10S2. Next base: position 54,559 of record NZ_JABWRO010000009.1, read on the forward strand.
GAGCTGCAGCGTCTGGACCGCTCAATGATCGGCCTGGGTGTGACCCTGACCTTCTCGCTCAAGGAAAGCCTGTTCAAGGCCCTCTACCCCCTGACCCTCAAGCGCTTCTATTTCGAACACGCCGAAGTGCTGGAGTGGGACGCCACAGGCCACGCACGCCTGCGCCTGCTCACCGAGCTGTCGAGCGAGTGGCACCACGGCCGCGAACTGGATGGCCAGTTCTGCCTGCAGGACGGCCACCTGCTCAGCCTGGTCAGCGCCTGAGCCTCACCCCGGCGCCTGCTGTCGTGGCCAGTTCAGGCTGAAGCAGGCGCCACCCAGCGCCTCGCTGCGCCCCACCTGCGCCCGCCCACCGTGCCAGTAGATGATCCGCCGCACGATCGACAGGCCCAGGCCATGCCCTCCCGAGGCACGGGTACGGCTGTCATCCAGGCGGGTGAAGGGGGTGAAGATGCGGTCCCAGACGCCTTCGGGAATCCCTGGGCCGTCGTCCTCCACTTCGATGCGGCAACGTTGCTGGCCAAGCTGAAAGCTCAGGCGCACCTCGGACTCGGCATGGCGCATGGCATTGCTCACCAGGTTCTGCAACGCCCGATGCAGGTAGCGCGGTTCGGCCTCGACCCAGGCCTGATGGTCTTCCCCCAGCTGGCAGGTTCCGCGGGTCACCCGAACATCCGCACGCAGCGGTGCCAGTTCGTCGATCACCCGATCCAGCAGGCTGTCCAGCTCGATGCGCTGGAACTTCAGGGCCGGCGCGCCCTGCTCCAGGCGCGCGTAGGTCAGCATCTCGTCGACCAGTCGGTCCAGGTCCTGGATATCGCTGTCCATGCCCGCCAGGTGCTTGCTCCGCGCCTGCTCGGTGCTGGCGCTCTCGATCATCTCAAGGCCGAAGCGCAAGCGCGCCACCGGTGTGCGCAACTCGTGGGACACCGCCCGCACCAGCTCACGCTGCATGCTCAGCGAGCGCTGCAAGTGCTCGGCCATGCCATTGAACGCCGCTGCCAGGCGCCCGACCGAGTCCGCATCACCGGCCGGCACGCGGGTTTCCAGGCTGCCTTGGGCGATGCGCGAGGCCGCCATCTCCAACCCCGAAACACGGCGCTCGAGCTGGCGCACCAACAGGTACACCACCAACCCGATCAGGCACAGGCCGAGAAAGGCGATCAGGATCAACAGCTGCGGCGGATAAGGATTGAGCTGATACAGCGGGCCGATTTCCAGCACCCACGGCGAGCCGGACAAACCGGCAAACACGCGGATCGAGTCACCATCGCGGCCCAGCGCCATCACCGTGTCGCCTTCCTCGACCCGGCGCCGCTGGTCGTCGTCCAGCCCTACCCGCTCGATCCGCTGCAGGGCGATGTCGAAACCGAACCCCTTGCTCTGCCTGATCTGCGCCAACCGCTGCTGCTGCTCGGTCACCGGGTAGCGCACCAGCTCGTCGGCCAGCAGATAAAGGGTGGCACGGGCCAACTGCTCGCTGACCTGCTTGACCTGCGCGACCAGCACCACATCCTCGTGCGCCACCTGGCGCAAGACCTTGGCCGCATGCGGACCGGTCTTCTCCACCACCACCAGGCCGCGCGCCAGACGGCTGCGCTGCCCGGCATCGAGGGTCTGCATCGACAGCGGCGCCAGGTCCAGCGGCACCCCGAGCAAGCGCTCCCAGATCACCAGCGACCGCTTGCGCTCGACCTCGTTCTGCAGCGCCAGGTTGTCCGCCATCAGGCTGAAGGTGCCTTGCGCCAGGCCCTCACGATGCTGGCCAGCGCGCACCTCGTTGACCAGGTGCAGGCTCAGCACGCCGAGCACGGCGACCAGCACCAGCACCGCGAGCATGCCGCCATAGATGCGCAGGAAGATCGAATTCATGGGCTGGCATCGCCGACGAACAGGTAGCCCTTGCTGCGCAGGGTCTTGATCAGCCGCGGGTGGATCGGGTCGTCACCGATCTTGGGACGAATCTTGGAGATGCGCACATCGATGGAGCGATCCTGGCCGTCGTAACCCACCCCGCGCAGCGAGGTGGAGATCTGCTCGCGCGACAGCACCCGCCCGGCGTTGCTGGCCAGCAACCAGAGCAGGTCGAACTCGGCGCCGGTCAGGTCGATCGGCTGCTCGCCCAGCCAGGCCTCGCGCAGGCGGTTGTCGATGCGCAGTCCCCCAAAGCTCAGGTCGTGCCCCTTGCTCTGCGGCGCATCACTGCGCCGCAGCAGCGCATTGATGCGCGCCAGCAACAGGCGTGGGCGCACCGGTTTGCAGATATAGTCGTCAGCACCCAGGTCCAGCCCCTGGATCTGGTCGAGTTCATCGCTGCGCGCGGTGAGCATGAGAATGGGGTTGGGGAACTGCCCGCGCACCCGCCGGCAGATGCTCAGGCCATCCTCGCCGGGGAGCATCAGGTCGAGGATCACCAGATCAGGCTGGCTGTCGATGATGCGCCGCACCGCCCGCCCGCCATCGCCCTCGACCGCCACCTCGAAGCCGTTGGCCTGCAGGTATTCGGCGGTGAGATCGGCCAGGCGCTGGTCGTCCTCGACGATCAGGATACGGTTGTTGGGCTGGTCCATCGCCGGTCACCTCTGTTCATGATCTTGTTGGCGGTGCGCTATCGTGGGGGCAGGCTTGCCCCGCGACGGGGCAACTGCCGCCCTTCACCAAAGGGCAACATATCCCTCGGATACTACGTCCCGCCCCAGGCACTGCCAACCACGCGAAAAATTCTGTCACAGGCCTGAAACCGGCAAAAACCTCTTGCGACAGGGCCTACAGCGAATACCCACCTTTCACACACAAAGTACCCACAAGTTATCCACAGCGGCTCGCCTTGCAAAGACCCCAATACCGCATTATCTTGTATCCCCATTGCAGCGAACCACTACATGTTGTGGCTTCGACCCAAATCACAAACACAAGTCCAGGCAGAAACTCAAGCGATTTTTCTGCCGGAACTTACAGTGATTTCAGCAGCCAAACCGCTCCTGCGGAGGCGCGACCGAGGCAAGCCCTCCAGGGCCTTGTTCGGGTATGGGTGTTGCAGGCATCGCCTGACACCCGACAGCAACAGTTTTTGGGCGTGACCCAGAATCTTTGACTTCGGCCAGGGAGCGGCAAGTGATTGCCCCTTATTCCTGAGTCTGTCCCGAAGTCGGTAAGCCCGAGCGGGCGGATGCACGTGCGCGTGGCATCCCCCGCCCGGGCCGGTCGAACTGATGGATGGAACGGTGGGCGCCCACAAGGCGCCCGAACAATATAGAAACTGTGGAGACACCCATGCAAACCGACACAACTCGCGAGAACCCGCAGGCCAAGGCGCCGCAGGCCGCCGATTCGAACCAGGATCTGGCTGCGACCGCTCCGGGCCAGCTGCGCGTGATCAAGCGCAACGGCACTGTCGTCCCCTATACCGACGACAAGATCACCGTTGCCATCACCAAGGCGTTTCTTGCAGTTGAAGGTGGCACCGCCGCCGCCTCGTCGCGCATCCACGACACCGTCGCGCGCCTGACCGAGCAGGTCACTGCCACGTTCAAGCGCCGCATGCCGTCGGGTGGCACCATCCACATCGAAGAGATCCAGGATCAGGTCGAACTGGCCCTGATGCGCGCCGGCGAGCAGAAAGTCGCCCGCGACTACGTGATCTACCGCGACCAGCGCGCTAAAGAGCGCGCCACCCGCGCCCACACCGACGCCGTGGTCGAGCCGCACCCAAGCATTCGCATCACCCTGGCCGACGGCAGCCTGGCGCCGCTGGACATGGCACGCCTGAACACCATCATCAGCGAAGCCTGCGAAGGCCTGGCAGAAGTCGATGGCGACCTGATCCAGCGCGACACCCTGAAGAACCTCTACGACGGCGTGGCCATCAAGGACGTCAACACCGCCCTGGTGATGACCGCCCGTACCCTGGTCGAGCGCGAGCCGAACTACTCGTTCGTCACCGCCCGCCTGCTGATGGACACCCTGCGCGCCGAAGGCCTGGGCTTCCTGGGCGTGGCCGACAGCGCCACCCACCACGAAATGGCCGAGCTGTACGCCAAGGCCCTGCCGGCCTATGTCGAGAAAGGCGTCGAGTTCGAGCTGCTCGACCCTGCACTGAAAGGCTACGACCTGGAGCGCCTGGGCAAGGCCATCAATCACGAGCGTGACCAGCAGTTCACCTACCTGGGCCTGCAGACCCTCTACGACCGTTACTTCATCCACAAGGATGGCGTGCGCTTCGAACTGCCGCAGGTGTTCTTCATGCGCGTCGCCATGGGCCTGGCGCTGCAGGAGAAAGACCGCGAAGCCCGTGCGATCGAGTTCTACAACCTGTTGTCGTCGTTCGACTACATGGCCTCGACCCCGACCCTGTTCAACGCCGGCACCCTGCGTCCGCAGCTGTCCAGCTGCTACCTGACCACCGTTCCGGACGACCTGTCGGGCATCTACAAGGCCATCCACGACAACGCCATGCTGTCCAAGTTCGCTGGCGGCCTGGGCAACGACTGGACCCCTGTACGCGCCCTGGGCTCGTACATCAAGGGCACCAACGGCAAGTCGCAAGGCGTCGTGCCGTTCCTGAAAGTGGTCAACGACACCGCCGTTGCGGTCAACCAGGGCGGCAAGCGCAAGGGCGCGGTCTGCGCCTACCTGGAAACCTGGCACCTGGACATCGAGGAATTCCTCGAGCTGCGCAAGAACACCGGTGACGACCGTCGCCGTACCCACGACATGAACACCGCCAACTGGATCCCGGACCTGTTCATGAAGCGCGTCTTCGACGACGGCAAGTGGACCCTGTTCTCGCCAAGCGAAGTGCCTGATCTGCACGACCTGACCGGCAAGGCCTTCGAAGAGCGCTACGAGTACTACGAAGCCCTGACCGAGTACAACAAGATCAAGGTATTCAAGACCATCCAGGCCAAAGACCTGTGGCGCAAGATGCTGTCGATGCTGTTCGAGACCGGCCACCCATGGCTGACCTTCAAGGACCCGTGCAACCTGCGTTCGCCGCAGCAGCACGTGGGCGTGGTGCACAGCTCGAACCTGTGCACCGAGATCACCCTGAACACCAACGCCGACGAAATCGCCGTGTGCAACCTGGGTTCGATCAACCTGCCGAACCACATCGTCGATGGCAAGCTGGACACCGCGAAACTGGCGCGTACCGTCAAGACCGCCGTGCGCATGCTCGACAACGTGATCGACATCAACTACTACTCGGTGCCACAGGCGCAGAACTCGAACTTCAAGCACCGCCCGGTCGGCCTGGGGATCATGGGCTTCCAGGACGCGCTGTACCTGCAGCACATCCCGTACGGCTCGGACGCAGCCGTCGAGTTCGCCGACAAGTCGATGGAAGCGGTCAGCTACTACGCCATCCAGGCCTCGTGCGACCTGGCCGATGAGCGCGGTGCCTACGAGACCTTCCAGGGTTCGCTGTGGTCCAAGGGCATCCTGCCGCTGGATTCGCAACAGATCCTGATCGAAGCCCGTGGCGCCAAGTACATCGACGTCAACCTGGAAGAGTCGCTGGACTGGGCTCCGGTGCGCGAGCGTGTGCAGAAAGGCATCCGCAACTCGAACATCATGGCCATCGCGCCGACCGCAACCATCGCCAACATCACCGGCGTGTCGCAGTCGATCGAGCCGACGTACCAGAACCTGTACGTCAAATCGAACCTGTCGGGCGAGTTCACCGTGATCAACCCGTACCTGGTCCGCGACCTGAAGGCCCGTGGCCTGTGGGACTCGGTCATGATCAACGACCTGAAGTACTACGACGGTTCGGTGCAGCAGATCGAGCGTATCCCGCAAGAGCTGAAGGACCTGTACGCCACCGCGTTCGAAGTCGACACCAAGTGGATCGTCGATGCCGCCTCGCGTCGCCAGAAGTGGATCGACCAGGCCCAGTCGCTGAACCTGTACATCGCCGGCGCTTCGGGCAAGAAGCTGGACGTGACCTACCGCATGGCCTGGTACCGTGGTCTGAAGACCACCTACTACCTCCGTGCACTGGCCGCGACCAGCACCGAGAAGTCGACCATCAACACCGGCAAGCTCAACGCCGTCTCCAGCGGCGGCGACAGCGCCCCGGTCCAGGCCGCGGGCCCAGCCCCGGTACCGAAGGCCTGCGCCATCGACGAGCCGGATTGCGAAGCCTGCCAGTAAGGCTTGGCTGAGGCTTCCCCCGGGAAGCCTCAATTTTCTGTGCAACAGCACAGCACCCTGTAGGAGCGGGCTTGCCCGCGAAGAGGCCACCACCTCTCCCGCAGACAGACATAAAAAGCCGCCGCCCAGTGCCGCGGCCAGCCCTAAAAGGGCGCTTCCGATTTGCGTGCACCGCACCGCAACCAAGATCCACCGGCCATACTCCATAGATGGCCCTCAAGCAGGAGAACCTCACCATGCTGAGCTGGGACGAATTCGATAAGGAAGACGGCGAAGTCGCCGCCAAAACCAACACCCCTGCGCAGGCCAACGCCGCCGCGACCCTCGACAAGCTCGACAGCGCCGGCGGTGCCGCCGCCCTGGAAGCCCGCGCCGCCACCGCCAACGACTCCGACGCGGTCAAGCGCGCCAAGGCCGCGCTGGACGCCCTCGACGTCGCCGAAGGCCTGGCCGAACTCGAAGGCTCCTCGGCCCGTGTCGCGGTAGACGAGAAGCGCATGATCAACTGCCGCGCCGACCTCAACCAGCTCGTGCCTTTCAAGTACGACTGGGCCTGGCAGAAGTACCTCGACGGCTGCGCCAACCACTGGATGCCGCAAGAGGTCAACATGACCGCCGACATCGCCCTGTGGAAGAGCATGGACGGCCTGACCGAAGACGAGCGCCGCATCGTGATGCGCAACCTCGGCTTCTTCTCCACCGCCGACTCGCTGGTTGCCAACAACCTGGCCCTGGCCGTGTACCGCCTGATCACCAACCCCGAGTGCCGCCAGTACATCCTGCGCCAAGCCTTCGAGGAGGCGATCCACACCCACGCCTACCAGTACTGCATCGAGTCGCTGGGCATGGATGAAGGCGAGATCTTCAACATGTACCACGAGATCCCGTCGGTCGCGAAGAAAGCCGCCTGGGGCCTCAAGTACACCCGCGCCATCTCGGATCCGGAGTTCAACACCGGCACCGTCGAAACCGACAAAGAGCTGCTGCGCAACCTGATCGCCTACTACTGCGTACTGGAAGGCATCTTCTTCTACTGCGGCTTCACCCAGATCCTGTCCATGGGCCGCCGCAACAAGATGACCGGCGTTGCCGAGCAGTTCCAGTACATCCTGCGTGACGAGTCGATGCACCTGAACTTCGGTATCGACGTGATCAACCAGATCAAGATCGAGAACCCGCACCTGTGGGATGCGGCGATGAAGGAAGAAGCGACCCAGATGATCCTGCAAGGGACCCAGCTGGAGATCGAATACGCCCGCGACACCATGCCTCGCGGCGTGCTGGGGATGAACGCAGCGATGATGGAGGATTACCTCAAGTTCATCGCTAACCGTCGCCTGACCCAGATTGGGTTGAAGGAAGAGTATCCAGGGACGACCAACCCGTTCCCTTGGATGAGCGAGATCATGGACTTGAAGAAGGAGAAGAACTTCTTTGAGACGCGAGTGATTGAGTATCAGACTGGCGGGGCGTTGAGCTGGGATTGATCGCTTGGCGATTCGAAAAGGCTGCCTTCGGGCAGCCTTTTTTATTGCCCGAATTTCAGATCAGGATATCTCCTACACGCATCTCGCTAATTGCCCAACGGTAATTCAAGTAGTTTGTCGAAGCGCTAAGAACGCTCACATGGCGGAATCCCGTTCCCGTTAGAAACGGCTTTTCCTGGTCTGGATAGCCCATCATGACTTACTGCTCCCCCACCCTCTTCACCCGCCACAACCGTCACCTCCACACCCTCTGGCTCGAATCCCAAGCCTGGTTCTGCGCCCACGAACTCGGTCGGATGACCGGGCGTTTCTTCGATGAGCACTGTACCCGCAAGCTCGACCCGGACCAGTACCGCACCGTGCAATTGCTGCGCTACGGCCAGTATCAGGAAACCACCATGGTCAGTGAGTCCGGGGCCTACACCCTGCTGGCACATCATCACATTCCGGAGAATCGCCACCTGCGGCTCTGGCTGACCCACGAGGTGGTGGCAGTGCTGCGTGATGGGCAGATGAATGGGGATGAAGCACCACGGCTGGGACAGATGTGCTGGCCTGGCGGGAGGACGGCGACGTTGCTGTATTGGCAGAGCGAGCCCTGGATGAAGATGCGGGATATGCCGGTGGTGCTGGCTGGAGATGAGGCTGGGGTGGCGCACAAGCGCAGGATGAGCTGGAAGGAATGTGCCCAGCGGGCTTTGCGGTTGCATGGGGTTTAGCTGAGCTTGCGGCATATCGCAGATGCCTGAGGGTTCGCGGTATCCCGTGTGTACGGGTTTACCGAGCCGCCGAACCGCCGCGAACACCGGCCAAGCCGGTGTCATCCTGCGCGGTGTCTGCTTCGCGGGCAAACCCGCCCCCACAGGTGTTGCTCCTGCAAACACGGCGTGACGGTATTTTCCGACCAAGCTCAGCGAAGCAAAGCGATGTTTTCATCAATACGACCTTGCACGGTGCGCAGGGTGTCCTGACTGATCATTTGCGGATAGCTGGCTTGGGCGGTATCTGTGAAGCGAGCAGCAACCGCGCAAATGCGGTCGATGATGCCGCCTGCAATATCGCTGGGAATTTCAGCCTCGTTCGCCAAGGCAAGCATTTGCCGACGACCGATATCCAGCGCTTCCCCCATCACATCCATCTGGTGATATCCGCCCGGCCCTTCGCAGAACGTCACGTCATACGCTGGCGCCAACGTCCACTCTCCGGTGCGCGACATGAGGTAGGCAAAGTTCTTGGGATGATCGTCGCGGTTATTGAAGGCAACGTTGAAAACAGCACGCTCGAACGCACGCGCCTTCTCACGTACATCATTGGTGCACAGATGCGTGGCGCGTAGAAAGTTGACGTAGTCCAGAGCTCCGGGAGATCTGAAGTCTGCCCCCGTAAATGCAGCAAGGCTTTGCATGGGGATACGCAGGTCGCCCTGGCGATCAAAGCGTTTACTGGCAAAAGCGGCCTGTCCGTCCGGCAAGTTGAAATGCTGGGTATCCGCTGTCTGGATGCCGCACAACCTGAGGCATTGGGCATAGACCATCTCAATGGCGCAGACTTCCGGATGCTCCTCCCTGGCCGGAAACTTGATCAGCCAAGCCTCGAGCCCAGGCCTGGCCACTGTTGTAAACACGCCGCTGTGCGTATCACGATAAACCAGCGCCTTCGGCCTGGCACCTTGAGGAGAGCCGCCGACCAAAAGAAGCTTGTGCAGAAACTCGCCGCCCTCACCCTTGAGCACGGATTGGACTTCTGCTGCCAGCAGCTCAAGGGGAATATGCTCGTTCACCTCTGGCCCTTGCGGCGCTACAGGCTCGAATGACATCGCGCCCATTGCGTTGTCGCCGATATAAGCCAGGCGTTGGAGCGGACCAATGCGTGCAGCATTGAGACCACGGCGCTTGAACAGTCGGTCCATCAGCAACATGCCCCAGCCATCGGGCAGGGCATCATAGACAGGCCCCGGCAAACCCGACTGATGCGCAGCGAAGCCCTTGCGCAAGGCCTCACCACGGAGTGGCAGCAGGTACGAAGACAACTCAAACCCGCGTTGCCTGGCTTCATTGCTGTACTCGAACACGATCTGCGGACGACCTCCCACGGCTGCCGTGGAGGCCAATGTGCCCCACAACCAGCGCTCGCCCCACCCTTCGTAGTACACGCGCACTTGTTCAGACATTGTCGCGCTTGCTCCTGATCCGTTGCCGCTTGGCGCCTTGCTCATAACGACGCAAGTCGTCAAGGCTCTCGAGCGCAGGCATGAACAACGCCTCCAGCTCCTTGCCGCGCCCGAGCACCATGGCGATTCGCACAAGATTTTCGAAGCCGACACTGCGTCCTGATTCGAGACTGGACACCGTATTCGTAGCAATACCTGCGCGTGCAGCCACCTCTGCCTGCGTCAGTTGCTGCGCCAGCCGCTCGCTGCGCAGACGCTCACAGAGTCGCTTGACGACTTCGCTTGGCTTGCTGAGGCTTAGATCCAACATACGACGCGCTGACTCCCACACATTCTGCGATGGGTCGATTATAGTTCTCTTCGATGATGGCTGCTTCACATAATTCCTAAAAAAAATGACTTATCTGAATTTAATTGACATAAAACCTAATTTTTAGAAGTTAACTATATCTTTTACGAAAGTTTTCATTCACAAACTCACCCGTCTTCCAGCAAGCTGGTTTGCATAATCCCGCTTGGCACCCAAGCCATCCCCCCTGTAGCGTTGCACCATCATCAAATCCCCGAGCCAAGTAACCCCCATGGAAATCCGCCATTTCCGCTACTTCCTGAGTGTTGCCCAGCACGGTCACTTCACTCGTGCCGCTGAGCAGTTGGGCATCGCTCCGCCAACGCTGAGCCGGCAGATCCAGGACATGGAAAACGAGCTTGGCGTACGCCTGTTCCAGCGCAGCCAGCGGGCCGTGCGTCTCACCGCGGCGGGTGAAGCGCTGCGGGTCGAGGCGTTGCAGGCGGTGCGCCAGTTCGATGCTGCGCAACTCGGCGCGCAGCGGGCCGGGCGGGGCGATGTCGGGCGTATCGAACTGGGTTATGTGGCTTCTGCCGCGTACTCGGGGCTTTTGCAGCAGCAAGTGACGCACTTCAGTCAATCCTGCCCCGGCGTCCAGCTCAATATTCGCGAGGTCGCCATGATGGCCTCGCCCGAGCTGGTTCGTGATGGGCAGCTTGACCTCGCCTATGTACGAATGCCCATGGAACTGCCAGAAGAACTGAACGCCATTACGCTGCTGGAAGAAGGCTTCGTCCTCGCCCTACCCTCCAGCTCCCGCCTCAACGAACTGCCGCAGATCAACGCCGCACGGCTGGCCGGGGAAACCTTCATCCTGCCCGAGCAGATCTCCGGCACCTTGGCGGTAGCCGCACAGGGAGGCTTCACCCCGCACCTGGGGCCGCAGCCCGGCAGCCTGGTGGCGGTGGTCGCTCTGGTCTCGCTGGGCCAGGGCATCGCGGTGGTGCCGGAGTCGATGGTGCGCAGGGTCAATCTGCCGCAGGTCAACTATCGCCCGATCGAAGATTGCCAGCCGCGCTCCTGCCTGGCCCTGCTGCATCGCCGTTTCGAAAAGGCGCCAGCGGTGCAGCGCTATATCGAGATGCTGGGGCGCGTGCGCTAAGCTCTGTACGAAAAGCCTTGATACTCGATGATGCTGCGTTGAAAACAGCCTCGGAATGCTCATTTACAACCCGTAAAGTCGAGCGCGACCCCGGCCGTTCCTCGGCTGTTTTCGCCTTGCCTGACCTTCGTCTCAAGGCTTTTCATACAGACCCTAGGGTCTGTTCCGCCCTGCCCGGTTCTCCCGCCTGAAGGTGCTGGCTAAAGTCCGCCCATCACTTGCTCCCTGGAGCACTACCATGAACCGTATCGCATTCTGCACACTCGCCCTGGGCCTGGGCCTGACCGACCTACCATGGCCGCGCAGGTCAACTACCGCACCGCCGAAGTCGATGGCGTACAGATCGCCTGGCTCGACAAGCAAGGCTGAACCGGCCCGTATCGCAGCGACCTTGCCAGCCTTTGAAGCTGCGCAGCCTGTGTCGGGATGGCCGCGTTACGAGCGCCAGCCACCTCGCCAGTCATAGGATGTCTTCGCAACTGGCGAGCTAGAGCGACTGTAGCCTCAACACTGGAAAACCTCCGATAAATATGGAAGCAAAACCCTGTTCAAAAGCGTTGACAGCGTTTTCAGCGGTTGTTAATAATCGCCAAAGTTGTACGACAACACACAACAAAAACAACAACTCGTGAAGCCCATCATGTCGACATCCTACCCACGCTACTCGCCCCCTCCTCTTTCCAACATTCGCCGCTGCGGCGAATCGCTGGCAGCAACGGGCACCTGAGCGCCCGATTCGCGCATTTCACCTTGGTCCACGACGGGCCATTCACCCCACCGCCCCTGCAATCGGCCGCTCGCGCGTGCCTGGCAGGCGGCTGCCTCACTGCTGGGAGCACAACAATAATGAAAATCCGCCAGACCCTGTCCTTCGCCCTGTTCGGCGCCACCGCCCTGGGGGCACTGCCCGACGCTGCACTGGCCGCCGGCTTCATCGAAGACTCCAAGGCGACCCTGAACCTGCGCAACTTCTACATCAACCGCAACTTCGTCGACCCGAGCAACCCGCAAAGCAAGGCCGAGGAGTGGACACAAAGCTTCATCCTCGACGCCCGCTCGGGATTCACCGAGGGGCCGATTGGCTTCGGCGTGGATGTGCTGGGGTTGTGGTCGGTCAAGCTCGACGGTGGTGGCGGCACTTATGGCGCGGCCCTGCTGCCACGCCATGACGATGGACGCCCCGCGGACGATTTCGGTCGCCTGGCCGTGGCAGGTAAAGCGCGCATCTCCAAGACCGAGCTGAAGGTCGGCGAGTGGATGCCGGTCCTGCCGATCCTGCGCTCCGACGATGGCCGCTCGCTGCCGCAGACCTTCCGTGGCGGCCAGGTGACATCCAGCGAGATCGCCGGGCTGACCCTCTATGGCGGGCAGTTCCGCGGCAACAGCCCGCGTAACGACGCGAGCATGGACGACATGAGTTTCGGCCGTGGGGTGTCCGATCGCTTCAACTTCGTCGGCGGCGAATACAGCTTCAACGACAAGCGCACCCTGGTCGGGCTGTGGAATGCCCAGCTCAAGGATGTCTACCAGCAGCAGTACCTGCAACTGAGCCACAGCCAGCCACTGGGCGACTGGACCCTGGGCGCCAACCTCGGCTACTTCCAGGGCGAAGACGACGGCGCCGAACGTGCCGGCAAGCTGGACAACAAGACCTACTCGGGCATGTTCTCGGCGCGCTATGCCGGCCATACCTTCTGGGTCGGCCTGCAGAAGGTCAGCGGCGATACCTGGATGCGGGTCAACGGCACCAGCGGCGGCACCCTGGCCAACGACAGCTACAACGCCAGCTTCGACAACGCCAACGAACGCTCCTGGCAAGTGCGCCACGACTTCAACTTCGTCACCGTCGGCATCCCCGGCCTGAGCATGACGAACCGCTACATCAGCGGCCGCGATGTGCACAGCGGCGCGGTGAGCGATGGCAAGGAGTGGGTGCGTGAATCGGAACTGGCCTACGTGATCCAGAGCGGCCCGTTCAAGGATCTGAGCGTGAAGTGGCGCAACTCCAACATCCGCCGCAGCTTCAGCAACAACGAGTTCGACGAGAACCGGCTGATCTTCAACTATCCGCTGTCGATCCTGTAAACCGATACCATCAATGCATTGACAAGCCGCGAACTCGCTGTCGATAATCGATCCATGTCGTACGACAACCTACAACAATCAACGACAAGAGCTGGCCATGACCACTACTCCCTTCAAACGCCTGCTGCTCACCGGAGCGGCAGGCGGCCTGGGCCAGGTGCTTCGCGAACGCCTCAAAGGCAGCGCCGAAGTCCTGCGCCTTTCCGATATTGCCCCGATGGCACCTGCTGCCGGTCCGCATGAAGAAGTGATCACCTGCGACCTGGCCGACAAGGCTGCGGTACACGCGCTGGTCGAAGGCGTCGATGCCATCCTGCACTTTGGCGGGGTGTCCACCGAGCACAGTTTCGAGGATATCCTCGGCCCCAATATCTGCGGGGTGTTCCACATCTACGAAGCGGCGCGCAAGCATGGGGTAAAACGCGTCGTCTTCGCCAGTTCCAACCATGTGATCGGCTTCTATCGCCAGGACGAGCGGCTCGATGCCCACTCCCCTCGCCGCCCCGATGGCTATTACGGCTTGTCCAAGAGCTACGGCGAGGACCTGGCCAGCTTCTACTTCGACCGCTACGGCATCGAGACCGTCAGCATCCGTATCGGCTCGTCCTTCCCGCAACCGCAGAACCCGCGAATGCTTTGCACCTGGCTGAGCTACGACGACCTGCTGCAACTCATCGAACGCAGCCTGCGCACCCCCGACGTCGGCCACACCGTGGTCTATGGCGCGTCCGACAACCGCACTGTCTGGTGGGACAACCGCCACGCCGAGCACCTGGGCTACCAGCCCAAGGACAGCTCGGAGGTGTTCCGCGCCGACGTCGAATCAAGGCCCGCGCCCCCCGCCGACGACCCCAGCATGGTCTATCAGGGCGGCGCCTTCGTCGCTGCCGGCCCCTTCGATTGAGCGCCACTGCGTGCAAGGAGCAGCACCATGCAGCACTGTGAACTGATCGTCGCCGCGCGCAACGCCACCGGGGAAAGCCCGGTGTGGCATGCCGGCGAGCAGGCCCTGTACTGGGTCGATATTCCCGCCCGCCAACTGCAGCGCTGGCGCCTGGCCGATGGCAAGCACGACGTCTGGCAGGGCGATGAAATGCTGGCCTGCATCGCCCGTGGCGCACAGGGCTGGGTCGGGGCGATGGAGACCGGCCTGTTCACCCTTGAACCGACCGCGGACGGGCGCCTGCTCGGCACGCTCCTGGCCAGCGTCGAGCATGCCCGCGAGGGCATGCGCTTCAACGACGGGCGCTGTGACCGCCAGGGCCGTTTCTGGGTCGGCACCATGCTGATGGACATGCAGCAAGGCGCCCAGGTCGGCGCACTCTACCGCCTCGATGGCAAGGACCACCTGCATTGCCAGCTCGACGGCATGATCGTGCCCAACGGCCTGGCCTTCAGCCCGGACGGCAGGCGCATGTACCTGTCCGACTCGCACCCGACGGTGCAGAAGATCTGGTCGTTCGACTACGACACCGACAGCGGTACGCCCCATAACCAGCAGCTGTTCGTCGACATGCGCGAGCATCCAGGCCGCCCCGATGGCGCGGCCGTCGACCAGGACGGCTGCTACTGGATCTGCGGCAACGACGAGGGGGTGATCCATCGCTTTGCCCCCGATGGCCGCCTGGACCGCTCGCTGCACGTGCCGGTGAAGAAGCCGGCGATGTGCGCCTTCGGTGGCCCTCAGCTCGACACCCTGTACGTCACCTCGATCCGCCCCGATGGCATCGACCTCGCCGACCAGCCGCTGGCCGGCGGCGTGTTCGCCCTGAACCCCGGCGTCAAGGGCCTGGAGGAAACACCCTGGCAAGGCTGACCGCCCAGCCCACCCACACCTGCACGACCGAAACCAGATAATAAAAACCACGGAGTTTCATCATGACCTTCAAACGCACGCTGCTTCTTGCCGCCCTCCCCTTGGCCCTCGGTCTGTCCAGTGCCGCCAGCGCACTGGACATCAAGTTCGCCGAGATCCACCCAGCCGGCTACCCGACCGTGGTCGCCGAGCAGAACATGGGCAAGAAACTCGAACAGGCCAGCAATGGCGAGATCACCTTCAAGATGTTCGCCGGCGGTGTGCTCGGCTCGGAAAAGGAAGTCATCGAACAGTCGCAGATCGGCGCGGTGCAGATGACCCGCGTGAGCCTGGGGATCGTCGGCCCGGTGGTGCCGGATGTGAACGTGTTCAACATGCCGTTCGTGTTCCGCGACCAGGCGCACATGCGCAAGATCATCGATGGCGAAATCGGCCAGGAGATCCTCGACAAGATCACCAACTCCGAATTCAACCTGGTGGCACTGGCCTGGATGGATGGCGGCTCGCGCAGCATCTACACCAAGAAGCCGGTGCGCAGCATCGATGACCTCAAGGGCATGAAGATCCGCGTACAGGGCAACCCGCTGTTCATCGACATGATCAACGCCATGGGCGGCAACGGCATCGCCATGGACACCGGCGAAATCTTCAGCGCCCTGCAGACCGGGGTGATCGACGGCGCCGAAAACAACCCGCCGACCCTGCTCGAGCACAACCACTACCAGAGCGCCAAGTACTTCACCCTGACCAACCACCTGATCCTGCCGGAGCCGGTGGTGATGTCCAAGACCACCTGGAACAAGCTCACCCCGGACCAGCAGGCACTGGTGAAGAAAGTCGCGCGTGAAGCGCAGATGGAAGAGCGCGAACTGTGGGACGCCAAGTCCGCCGCCAGCGAAGAAAAGCTCAAGGCCGCGGGTGTCGAGTTCATCGCCGTGGACACCAAGCCGTTCTATGACGCCACGGCCCCGGTACGCGAAAAATACGGTGCGCAGTACGCCGACCTGATGAACCGCATCGACGCGGTCGAGTAAGCCACTCCTTCCAGACGACTCCGGCAGCACGGCGCCCGCCGTGCCGCCTCCTGGTGATGCCCATGAAAACGTTTTTCCTGCGCCTGAACGACAGGCTCTACAGCAGCTGCATCTGGATCGCCGGTCTGTCGATCCTGGCCATGTCGCTGATCATTCCCTGGGGCATCTTCGCCCGTTACGTGCTCGGCACCGGCTCCAGCTGGCCGGAGCCGGTGGCGATCCTGCTGATGGTGGTGTTCACCTTCGTCGGCGCCGCCGCCAGCTATCGCGCAGGCGCGCACATGGCGGTGGCGATGCTCACCGACCGCATGCCCGCACCACTGCGCCAGCTGGTTGGCGTGCTGGTGCAGGTGCTGATGATCGTGGTGTGCCTGTTCATGACCTGGTACGGCACCAAACTGTGCATCACGACGTGGAACCAGTTTCTCGCCTCGCTGCCGGGCGTGCGGGTGGGCATGACCTATGCGCCGATCCCGGTGGGCGGCGTGCTGACCTTGATCTTCGTGCTGGAAAAACTCGTGCTGGGCGATCAGAGCAACCGCAAGGTGGTGCGCTTCGACCTGGTGGAAGAAAGCGAAGGAGCGGCATAAATGGATGCGTTCATTCTGTTGGGCAGTTTCATCGCGCTCATCCTGCTGGGCATGCCGGTGGCTTATGCGCTGGGGCTCTCTGCACTGATCGGTGCCTGGTGGATCGACATTCCGCTGCAGGCAATGATGATCCAGGTGGCAAGCGGGGTTAACAAGTTTTCGCTGCTGGCCATTCCATTCTTCGTGCTGGCCGGTGCGATCATGGCCGAGGGCGGCATGTCGCGGCGCCTGGTGGCTTTCGCCGGGGTGCTGGTGGGCTTCGTGCGTGGCGGGCTGTCGCTGGTCAATATCATGGCCTCGACCTTCTTCGGCGCGATTTCCGGCTCCTCGGTGGCCGACACGGCGTCAGTCGGTTCGGTGCTGATTCCGGAAATGGAGCGCAAAGGTTATCCGCGCGAATTCTCCACGGCGGTGACCGTCAGCGGCTCGGTGCAGGCACTGCTCACCCCACCAAGCCACAACTCGGTGCTCTATTCGCTGGCCGCAGGCGGCTCGGTATCGATCGCCTCGCTGTTCATGGCCGGGGTGATGCCGGGGCTGCTGCTCAGTGCGGTGATGATGGGCCTGTGCCTGTTGTTCGCCAAGAAGCGCAACTACCCCAAGGGCGAAGTGATCCCGATGCGCCAGGCGCTGAAGATCGCCGGTGAAGCGCTTTGGGGCCTGATGGCCATGGTGATCATCCTCGGCGGCATTCTATCGGGCGTGTTCACCGCCACCGAGTCGGCGGCCGTGGCGGTGGTGTGGTCGTTCTTCGTGACCATGTTCATCTACCGCGACTACAAGTGGCGCGACCTGCCCAAGCTGATGCATCGCACGGTGCGGACCATCTCCATCGTGATGATCCTGATCGGCTTCGCAGCCAGCTTCGGCTACGTGATGACGCTGATGCAGATCCCGTCGAAGATCACCACCGCGTTCCTGACCCTGTCGGACAACCGCTACGTGATCCTGATGTGCATCAACTTCATGCTCCTGCTGCTGGGCACGGTGATGGACATGGCGCCGCTGATCCTGATCCTCACCCCGATCCTGCTGCCGGTGATCACTGGCATCGGCGTGGACCCTGTGCACTTCGGCATGATCATGCTGGTCAACCTCGGTATCGGGCTGATCACCCCGCCGGTGGGGGCGGTGTTGTTCGTCGGCTCGGCGATCGGCAAGGTCAGTATCGAGTCAACGGTCAAGGCGCTGCTGCCGTTCTACCTGGCGCTGTTCATGGTACTGATGGCGGTGACCTACATCCCGGCCATCTCGCTGTGGCTGCCAAGCGTGGTTCTGTAAGTTCGCGGACAGCCTGCTCTATCCCGGTGGGGGCAACTGTCTTGTTCAAGTCCTAAAGGCCAGCCCAATCCCCTGTGGGAGCGGCGGTTCGGCGCCCCGA
>NZ_JABWRO010000090.1:0-24548 GCF_014268985.1 Pseudomonas sp. RW10S2
GGGGTTTTCTTTGCGCTGCGAAATCAGTGAGTGACGCGGCTGGTGCCGTCGACGGTCATGATGCGCACGCGCTCGCCCACGCGGAAGATCTCGTTCTGCTGCACTTGCTGCACGTATGCGCGCATGCTGCCGTCGTCTTCACGCACGGTAATTTCAACGCCCTGGGTGCGGGTCAGGCCTTCTTCAGCAGCCGAACCTGCCAGGCCACCGGCCACGGCGCCGATCACCGCAGCGACGATACTGCCACGACCACCGCCGACGGCACTGCCCGCGACACCACCGACGATGGCGCCGGCACCACCACCGATCGGCGTCTTGGTACCCTCGATCTTGACCGGGCGCAGGGATTCGATGGTGCCCATGCGCACGGTCTGCACGCGACGGGCTTCATCTCGGGAATAGCTGTCACCGGTCAGGCTGGACTGGCAGCCGCCGAGCAACAGCGCCATGGTGGTGAAGCTCGCCACCATCAAAACGGATTTACGCATGGGGAATCTCCATAAGTCAGGTGTCCATTAGACTCCCCGTGTAGATGGGTGTCACGACACAAACGTTATTAAATTGTTTTCATTCAGCTCGAGTACAGGCGCCAAGCGACTTGCCGCCCACTTCACCAATGAGACCAAGAATAGTCGTGGATTACTTCATCGTCGCAGTGACAGGCGTTGCAGGTCGGTATTTTGCCGCTGAATGGCTGGATGGGGACCACGTCCTGCCGAGCAATGGCGGGGCCGCAAGCGGCCCCTGATGATCACGGTGCCAGCCGCTCACGCAGCCACTGACCATCGACCAGGCGGTAATTGAGGCGATCGTGCAAGCGACTGGAGCGCCCCTGCCAGAATTCGATCCGTTCAGGCAGCAGGCGGTAGCCGCCCCAATGTTCCGGGCAATGCGGCTGGGTGTCGGAGAACCGCGCCTCGGTGGCCTTGACCAACCCTTCGAGCTCGGCACGATCGGCAATCACCCGGCTTTGCGGCGACGCCCAGGCGCCCAGACGGCTGCCCAGCGGACGTACCTGGTAGTAGTCGTCCGACTCCTGAGCGCTGACCTTTTCCACCCGTCCCTCGATCCGTACCTGGCGCTCGAGCGCTGGCCAGAAAAAGGTCATGGCCGCGAACGGGTTGGCCAGCAGTTGCTGGCCCTTGGCACTGTCATAGTTGGTGAAAAAGGTGAAGCCGCGCTCATCGAGCCCCTTGAGCAACAGCACACGACAGTGCGGACGCCCCTCGCCATCGACGGTGGCGAGGGTCATGGCGTTGGCCTCCACCGGTGGCTGCTCGGTCTTCACCGCCTCGCCAAACCAGTGATGGAACAGCGCGAACGGCTCGCCCGGGGCCTGGGCCTCGGCCAGGCCATCACGGGTGTAGTCGCGGCGCATATCGGCCAGGGATTGAGTCATGACTGCGTTTCCTCAGACGATCAATTGGTCTTCGCAGGGCTGTTGGCGGCGACTTTCTTGTCGGCAGCTGGAGCTGCCTTCTTCGCTGCTGGCTTGGCCGCTGGTTTTTTCGCGGCTGGCTTGGCTGCGGTTTTCGCCACGGCCTTCTTCGCAGCCGGTTTGCCGGCAGCCTTGGCAGTTGGCTTGGCGGCCGGTTTGGCCTCAACGGCCTTGGCGTCCTGGGTGGCGACCATCGCTGCCGGTACGGACGCTGGCGCGGCCTGCTGGTACTTGGCCAACAGCGCAACCATGGTGTTCTGCGGCGTCAGCAGCATTTCCACCCGGCGGTTCAAGGCACGGCCCTCGACGCTGTCGTTGGCGGCACGCGGCATCACTGCGCCCATGCCCTTGAGGGTCAGGCGGTCACGCTGCAGGCCGCTCAAGCGGAAAATCGCCGAGACCGAGGCTGCACGCTCGAGGCTGAGCTTCTGATTGGCAACTGCAACACCGCTGGTGTCAGCGTGACCGAGCACGAGCACGGCAGTCTTCGGATCGCCTTCGACGATCTTGGCCACGCGGGTGATCGGGCCCAGAGAAGACGGCAGCAGCATGTTCGGGCGGTCCGGGTTGTAGGAGCCGTCGACCGGCAGGGTCACTGCAAGCACGTTGTCACGACGCTCGACTTCAAGCTTGCTGTCTTTGGCCGCCTCGCGCAGCTTCGGTTCATACTCGTCCAGCCAGGCCTGGGTAGCCTTCTGGTCGATCTTGGGTACCGCGGGCGCCTCGGCCTGCTTGTCGCTGGAGCCGAACGGCCACCACCAGCGGCTGCTGCTTTCGGACTTGGCATCGGCCTGGGCGACCTTCTCGGTCACCGCGTCCTTCACGTCCTGTTCGGCAACCTTGTCCGAACCGAACGGCCACCAGCTGAGGCCACCGTCCTTCGAGGCGTCCTGGGAGTGGCTGGCGCAGCCGGTCATGGCCAGGCACAGGGCAAGTGCTAAGGTTTTTTGTGAGGACATCAGCGATACACCATGAATTAGAAAGAAATTTTGCCCACGCACGCGAGGCGTTGGCATTGAGGATAGTCAAAGGGATCGGGCATTACCCGCATTACCCGATCAAAGGCAACTGCCCAGTACCCGTACCAGCTTCTGCGCACGGGGGTCCATCAATACGTAAGGGCCCAGGGTATTGGTGACGAAGCCGAAGGCCACGTCGTGCTCAGGGTCGGCGAAACCAACCGATCCGCCCGCCCCCGGATGACCAAAGGCCCGAGCCCCCAGACCGAAGGTGGCGTTGGCGACATCCGGCTGGTCGAGCATGCAGCCCAGGCCAAAACGGGTCTGGGTCAACAGCGTGCGATCCTGTCCAAGGCTGTGCTCGCGGGTCAGCTCATCGAGCAGTTCGGATTCCAGCAGGCTGCCATCGAGCAGGCCGGCATAGAAACCCGCCAGGCTGCGGGCATTGCCGTGGCCATTGGCAGCCGGTTGCTGCATGCGTCGCCACTCCGGTTTGTTGGTGCTGGTGAGGATTGCCGGCGGGTTGGTGAAGGCGCGGGTCGACAACGCCTCGGGCTCGCGCATGGTCACCTGCAGCAAGCGCTGGGCGGCGGCATCACCAGGATTACCCTTGCCACGGGCGATATGCGCCACGCGGTGGAACTCCTCATCGGCTAGCCCCACGTGGAAGTCCAGGCCCAACGGGCGCGCAGTGCGGGCAACGATCGAGTCACCAGGGCCGCGGCCATCGGCGCGGCTGATCAGTTCACCGATCAGCCAGCCATAGGTGATAGCGGCATAGCCATGTTCGCTGCCAGGGGTCCACCACGGGGTTTCGGCAGCCAAGGCATCGACCATGACCTGCCAGTCGTAGAGGGCCTCGGCGGGCAACAGCTCACGGATTGCAGGCAGGCCGGCGCGATGGCTGAGCAACTGACGCAGGGTGATGCCTTCCTTGCCCGCCTGGGCAAACTCCGGCCAGTACCGAATCACCGGAAGGTCCAGGGCCAGCTTGCCCTCGCCCACCAGTTGCAACGCAGTCACGGCAGTGAAGGTCTTGGTGCAGGAGAACAGGTTGGCGATGGTATCGCTGTGCCAGGCCTGCTGGCCGTCCTTGTCGGCACTTCCAGCCCAAAGATCGATGACGGTTTCGCCCCCTACCTGGATGCACAGCGCCGCGCCACGCTCCTGGGGATCATTGAACAATGCCGCAAATGCCTCGCGCACCGCTTCGAACTTCAGCTCATAGTGACCCTGGATCTGCACCCGCCTACTCTCCGTACGACCTGTCTTACAAAGTCGTGCATTGTTTCAGTAGTTGGCGGGTTTGCATACTGAATGTGGCTGGAAGGTTGTAAGGAAAACCTTGGGGTTTGGCTGAACCAAACTGTCACCTTCAGGGCGCCTTGACCTCAAGCCCCGCGCGCAATTGCTCCAGGGCCTGCTGGTTGCTCCGACGCACGGCCTCGACAAAACCCGAATACGCCACATCGGTGATAGCGACCAAGCCCAGATGCCCATTCTCCCCATCGAGCAGGCGCCCGCTGGCGGGCTGGTCAAGGTATTGGAACCAGTGAGCGCCAACGATCATCGGCTGAGCCAGGGCTGCCTTGAGGAAATTGCCGTAGGCAGGCCCACGGTCCTCTTCACGCGCCACCTCGAGCGGCCCTGGCCAGAAAGGGCCACGGTCCCGGGAGCCAAACTGGAACTCCGAGACCAGCACCGGTTTGTCCAGCTCGACCAACCGGGCGAAGTCGTAGCCATCCTCGGGCTTGAGGGTATAGAAGTTGAAACTGAGCACATCGCAGAACTCGGCGCAGGCCTTCACCGCCTCAGGCGTGCTGACCGCGTAGCGTCCACCCAACAACAAATGGTTGGGCGCATGCCATTTCAGCGCATCGGAGATGGTCTTGAAGTAGGTCTGTGCGAACACCTGCTGGAAGTGCTGGTAGTCACGCTCGATTTCCGGATGCTCCGGGTTGGGCAGGGGCGCCTCGAAACCCGGGTCCTCCATGAGCTCCCAGGCCTTCAGTTCGATGCCCCAGGCCTTCGACAACCCCTCCTGGTTTCGGTATTTGTCACGCAACTGCTTGAGGAAGGCGCGCTTGGCCGGCACATCGGTGGTCAGACGCAAGGTGCCGTAGGCCAGGCCATAGCGTGCCTTGGGGTCATCGCCCGGCGCCGCCCAGGCCAGTTCGTTGTCGGCGAAATAACCGATCAGCCAGGGGTCGTCGCGATGGTCCCGCGCGGCAATGGCTACGGCGCGCTCGGTGGCCATGGCAAATCGTGGGTCGAACGGGTCGGGCATGCGCCCCCACCAGTCCATGCCAGTGCTGATGCTGGCATAGTCGCCGACAATCGATAGTGGCAGGGTGTACGGCATGCGCTTGGCCTGACCCAGGGCCGGATCGCTCCAGTTACCCAGGGTGTTGAAACCCCAGGCCTGTAAACGATCGAGGCTGTGCACCTGCCAGCGTTCGGCATCGACACCGGCTGCCGGGCAGTTCGTTGGCGGCTGGCCCTCGGCCGCAGGGGCGCAGGGCTTGGCATAGGTACGCTGCAGGTTGGCAGCATAGAAGTCGAACCAACGCCCTTGCTTGAACCCGCGCCCCTGGGAAGACGCATTGCCGTCGTCATTGTTGCCCTCACCATAGAACGCCGCGAGCGGGTCACCCTCCCCGGGCAACCCTTTGAACATCGATTCGCGGCCCGCGACGTAGGTGCGCCCGCCATCGGCGGCCACCGCGTTGACGCCCAGCGAGTAGAACGGGTGCCCCTGCGGGGTCACCAGGAACCAGCGGCCATCGCGCTTTTCAGTGCGGAAGAAGCCGGTGGCTTCGAAGGCCGGGCCGGCCACCAGGCCGCCGTAGGTGTCCAGTTTCTGCCTGTCGCGCTCGGCCAGCCAAGCCTTGAGCTGCTGCCGTTCACGCGTATCGGCGGCCTTGAGTTGTTCATCGTTGACGATTTTTTCCGGCCAGCGTGCGCGGGTGGACTGGCCATAGGCGTCGATCAGATCGCCGTAGGCTGCCCGGTATGCCTGGTCATCATCCTGTATCCCGACCTTTTCGATCAGCAGGTTCTGCGCGACCTTGGGTCGCGGAATGCTCAGGCTGATCGAAACCACCTGCTTGAGCTCTACCTCACCCTCGCTGCTGGTCAACAGCACACGCTGTCCTTCGTACGTCCAGGGCATCGGTGGACCGGCACGCATGCCCTGGCTCAACGGCGAACTGGCCTTGAGCGGCACCATCACCGTTTGTGCCGGGCCCGCTGGCAGGTCGATGCGGCTGGTGAGCGTACGCCCGTCGCTGCCCAGCAGCGTGACGTCCACGGTCAAGGCCCAGTCCATCGCACTTTGCAGGCGTAGCGTCAGAAACTGCCCCGTCGACCAATCCCAGGTACCGGCCTGCGGGCTCAGGCGCAGGGTCGGACGCTCCACCGGGTTGAACACCACGCGCCGCAGCACCTCGCCTTCGGCTGTTTGCTCCGCGTTGTACTGCGGCATGCCCGTGTCCTCGGTGGTCACGGTGACGACCGAAGTCGGGCGTACGAAGCTGAACAACGTCTGCTGGGCTGCCAGCAACGGGGTACTGAAGAGCAGGGTGAAAACGACGGGCAAGGTACGGCGGATCATGTGGACGTGGCTCTCCTTCAAGGCCCTCATGGGCCTGATCGAGTCATGGACAACGGGCCGGAGCATCATGCTCCGGCCGTTACTGGATCTCCCGCCGGAAGGGCGGCAGCGCATTGAGAATAGCCTTGCCGTAGCGCTGGGTGACCAGGCGTCGATCGAGCAAGGTGATGACGCCACGGTCCTGCTCGGTACGCAGCAGGCGACCGCAGGCCTGGATCAGGCGCAGGGAGGCGTCGGGTACGGCGATTTCCATGAACGGGTTACCGCCACGCGCCTCGATCCACTCCGCCAGGGCCGCCTCGACCGGATCGTCCGGCACGGCGAACGGAATCTTGGCGATGACCACGTGCTCGCAATAAGCACCTGGCAGGTCGACGCCCTCGGCGAAACTGGCCAGGCCGAACAACACACTGTGCTGACCGTCATCGACCCGCGCCTTGTGCTTGTTGAGCGTTTCCTGCTTGGACAGGTTGCCCTGGATCAGCACCAGCTTGCGCCAGTCGCGGTCCAGGCCATCGAACACGTCCTGCATCTGCTTGCGCGAAGAGAACAGCACCAGCGCACCACGGGCTTCTTCGACGATGTTCGGCAATTCGCGGATGATCGCCGCCGTGTGGCCCGCCGCATCGCGCGGGTCGGCACCCAGATCGGGCACCCGCAGCAAGCCGGCATCGCCATGCACGAATGGGCTGGGTACGACGCAGGTCACCGCATCGCGCGGCAGGCCGGAGCGCATGCGGAAGCGATCGAACTTGCCCAGGGCCGTCAAGGTCGCCGAGGTGACCAGTGCACCATGGGCAACGCTCCACAGGCTGCGGCGCAGCATTTCGGCGGCGAGGATCGGGCTGGCGTTGACCTCGATGTCGAACAGCGCCCCACTCTCGGCCAGCGTCAGCCAGCGCGCCATGGGCGGACTGTCTTCCGGGTCTTCGGCGGTGAAGGCGGTCCACAGCTCCCAGTTGCCCTGGGCACGGGTGACCAGGCTGCCGAACAGCGGGTACCACTCTTCGGCCTGGTGGCTGGCGATGCCGATGTTGACTTCACCGTCCATGCCTTCCTTGAGCAGGTCGGCAAGTCGGGTGAACAGATCATTGAGACGCGCGAAGCCTTTTTTCAGCTCGATGCCGACCTCGCGGATCTGCTCGGGCACCACGCCCCCCTCGAAGCGGTAGCGCGGACGATCACGCCCCTCCATGTCTTCACCGGGCCGGAAATCGGCGACCTGCTCGCACAGGGTGAACATGAACTGCTGCTGGGTACGGATTTCCCGCGCCAGCTCCGGCACCTGCTCGATCAGCTTGCCCAGGTCGCCTGGCAACGGGTGCTGGGCCAACAGCTTGGTGAGGTTCTTGGCGGTCTGCTCCAGCCAGTCGGCCGTGGAGCGCAGCCGCGAATAATGGGCGAAATGGCCGATGGCCTTGTCTGGCAGGTGGTGGCCCTCGTCAAACACGTACATCGTGTCGCGCGGGTCGGGCAGCACCGCGCCGCCGCCCAGCGCCAGGTCGGCCAGGACCATGTCATGGTTGGTGACGATCACATCGACCTTGCCCATGCCTTCGCGCGCCTTGTAGAACACGCACTGCTGGAAGTTCGGGCAATGCCGGCCGGTGCACTGGCTGTGGTCGGTGGTCAGGCGCGCCCAGTCCTGGTCCTCGAGGGTTTCCGACCAACTGTCGCGGTCGCCGTCCCAACGGTTGCCGGCCAGTTTCTCGATCATGCTGTTGAACAGCTTCTGGCTGCGCTCGTCGACTTCGATATGGAAGCCTTCTTCCTCGAACAGCTGGGCGGTAGCCGACTGGGCGTGACCCTCCTGCAGCAGTACGTCGAGCTTGGACAGGCACAGGTAGCGGCCACGCCCCTTGGCCAAGGCGAAACTGAAGTTCAAACCGCTGTTGCGCATCAGGTCGGGCAGGTCCTTGAAGACGATCTGCTCCTGCAGGGCGACGGTGGCGGTGGCGATCACCAGGCGCTTGCCGGCGGCCTTGGCGGCGGGAATCGCGGCGAGGCTGTAGGCGACCGTCTTGCCGGTACCGGTGCCGGCCTCGACCGCGACCACGGCAGGCTCGCCGGCCCGACGGCCTTCATCATCGCAGGCGATGTCGCCGAGTACCTTGGCCACTTCGGCGATCATCAGGCGCTGGCCGTAACGCGGCTTGAGGCTCTTGGCTTCGAGAAAACGCGAATAGGCGCCCTGGATGGTGGCTTTGAGTTCGTTGCTGATCATGGTCTGCGGGCGCCCAGAGGGCTGGATATATTTTCAGTGTTTCGCATGGGGCGGCTATCATACCCCGCTATTGCCCTTTATGCCGCATGGAGATCCGGATGCTCGCCTTTGCCCTGCCCTACACACTGCATGTCCTGGCCGCCCTTGTCTGGGTTGGCGGGATGTTCTTCGCCTGGCTGGTACTGCGCCCGGCGACTGTCGCAGCGCTGGAAGGGCCCGCGCGGCTGCGGCTGTGGGTGGAAGTATTCCGACGCTTCTTCGGATGGGTCTGGCTGGCGATAGCGGTGCTGGCGATAAGTGGTATCGGCATGTTGCACCTGCGATTTTCCGGCTTCGAGACCGCGCCCCGCTATGTACAACTGATGATGGGCGGCGGGATCGTGATGTTTGCCTTGTTCCTGCGCGTGCACGCGCTGCTGCTGCCGGAGCTGCGCGCTGCGGTGCAGGCCGAGGACTGGCCGGCGGGTGCCGGGGTGCTGGGCAGGATCCGACGGATGGTGGGGATCAACCTGCTGCTGGGCATTGCCGTGGTGGCAGTGGCCAGCGCTCGCGTCATGTTCTGAAGTCGTTGACCCAGGGCCGCGACGCAGCCCTGGAAACGCAAACGCTCGGCCGCGTAAAGCGCTTGTGTCAAAGCCGCTGCAGAATCAACTCCCCCGCCGTACCGGCAAGCCCCGGTTGCCCTGGCAGGCCCGGACGACCGTTGGCACCGGCCTCGGTGCGATACACAAGGCACCCTTTGCTCGCACCACCCTGCCCGGCCTTGCCGGCAGCGCCCGGCTTGCCCGGTGCACCGCCATCGAGGCGTACCTGGATGCGCTCCTGCGGGAAATCTGCCGGCAGGGCCAGGCGAATCCTTCCTCCGGCCGCGCCGTCATGCCCGTTGCCGCCGTTGTCACCGTTCGCGCCGCGGCTGGCAGTGCCCCAGGTACAACCTCCAGACGTGCCATTACCCCCATCGAGGCCAGCATAGCCCGGTGCCCCAGCGCCGCCACGGGCGTCGATCGACAGTTGCTCGGCCTCCAGCGTCTGCAGGCGCAGGTCGAGGTCACGACCGGGGCGCGCCGCACGCTCGTAGCTGCCCGGCGCCCCCGGCGCGCTGATTTCACTACCGACGCCCAGCACGGCACTGCTCGCCTCGATGCTCAAGGCGCTTTGCGCCGGGGCGATGGCAATGCGCGCATCGCGTCCCAGTTCAAGATGATCGATCTTCAGCGCGGTGAGCGTGGCCGGCAGCAGCAGGGTCGCCGAGTCGGCCACCTGCACACGCTCCAGGTGCACGCTGGACGCCTTGTTCGGCAGGCGCAGCATCGAATGGGCAGCGACTTCGAGACTCTCGGCCTGGGCCAGCGGGGTGGCCAGCGCGGCCAGCAACATCAACTTACGCATGGCGCGAAGCCTCCTGCGGACGGGGAATGGACATGACATGGAAGATGCCGGTCAGCAGGATCTGCAAGCGATCGAACCAGCGATGGCTGCGCCCGCGCAGGCTGGCGTTGAAGAAAAACACCTCCAGCACGTGCAAGCCCAGCAGCGTGATGCCTGCCGCATTGATCAGCAGATTGAATGGCAGGGGCTGCGGCATCAACAGATTGACCAGCACCACCCACCAGAAAACCACCGTCAGGGCCTTGCCCAGGCCCAGGATGAACTTCATACCCCGCCCCCCGACTGTCTTGTACTGTCTTGTTATGTGCACGCGGCCCGTTCGAGCGGGCCGTGCGCACAACAGTACCGCCGCGCCAGGGCGCGCGCCAGAGGCGATTCAGTTCAGGTGCAGCTCCACCCGTCGGTTCTTCGCTCGCCCCTCGTCGGTGTCGTTGTCGGCCACCGGCTCGCTTTCACCGCGACCTTGGCTGGTCACCTTGGCCGGCGACAGCCCCTGGCCGATCAGGTACTGCGCAACACTGGCCGCGCGGCGCTCGGACAGGCCCTGGTTATAGCGGTCGGTGCCTACGCTATCGGTATGCCCGATCACCCTGATGGCGGTCACGCCGGGATCGCCGAGCTTCGGCAAAAGCGCTTGCAGGCGCTGCTGGGCAGCGGCCGACAACTGTGCAGAGTCGAACGCAAACAGCACCTGGCCCTGATCGTCGAGGGTGATCACCTCAGGCGCAGGTGCTGGAGCCTCGGGTTTGGGCGTCGAAGGCGGATACTGCGCAAGCGGGCAGCCCATGTGGTCGACCGCCGTACCTTTGGGGGTGTCCGGGCAACGATCACGACGGTCGAACACCCCATCGCCATCTTCGTCACCATCCTGGGCATAACAGATCAGGCCACCGGCAATGGCTCCGGCAACACCGGCCCCCGTCGCCCAACTGGAACTTTCGATCGCACCCAGGCCGCCACCGACCAGCCCGCCGAGCAGACTGCAGACCGGCCAGGTCCGTTGATTGAGGGGGGCGCTGCCATCACTGTGGGTAGCGCACCCGTTCAGCAGGCTGGAGGCCAGCAGCAGCGACACAGCCGTCTTCGACAAGGTATTCATGGATCATGTCCCCGGTGAATGCGCCCACGCCACGGCTAAAGACGTGGGCGCGGGCCGTCAGCGCTGGATCTTGATCTCGGTGCGCCGGTTCATCGCACGACCGTCAGCCGTGGCATTGTCAGCCACCGGCTGGGCCTCGCCTGCCCCCACTACCGAAACGAAGCTGCTGCGTGGCACGCCGCTGCTCACCAGATAGTCGGTCACCGAGTGGGCACGACGTTCGGAGAGTTTCTGGTTGTAGCGGTCGGAGCCGACGCTGTCGGTGTGGCCGGTCACGCTCAGACGAGCGCTCGGCGCTTCCTGCTTCAGGCGCGTGGCAATGGTGTTCAGGCGTTCCTTGTCGGTGGCAGTCAGGCGCGCGGAATCGAACTCGAAGTGCACGTCACGAATGACGATGACTTCCTCCTTCTCGACCACGACGACTTCCTCGACCACGGCGACCGGCTCGGGCGGGCAACCGTTGGCATCGACCTGCACCCCGCGCGGGGTGCCAGGGCACTTGTCACGGCTGTCGGGCACGCCATCGCCATCTTCGTCACCGTCGCCATGGGCCCAGCAGTAGCCCGCCGCCAGGCCACCGCCGAGCAACGCGCCCCAGCCGGCCCAACTGGAGCTTTCGATGGCGCCCAGGGCTGCGCCTCCCACGCCCCCGACGGCAGCACACTTCGGCCAGTCGGTTTTTTGCAAACCTGCACAACCAGTCAACACACTGGTGAGCAGAACCAGGGGTATCGCTGTGCGTACTATGCTCATTTTCGTTGCTTCTCCTAGGGGGATCGGTGCAAAACCGATGCTCTGGGAGTAAAGACCGCCTATTCCCTCTCTGCCAGCAATAAGCCACGACGCGACGCCGCGCCTCTTTGCCGCCAGGGCTGGGACCGCTAGTCTTGAGCGACCTGAACGAGGATTGGCAATGACCGACGGTTTTTCCCAGCGTACCCCCCAACAGGCCCTGGCGGCCCTTCTCGAGCGCTTCGCTCCCGCGCGCCTGCTATTGGTCGGCACACGTTTCCCGGCCCTGGAGGCCTTTGCCGCAGCCCACCCGACGGTGCAGCTGTCAGTGGCTGCGCCCGGTCCGCTGCCTGCCGACCTGGCGGCGCAACGTTTCGACCTCGCGGTGCTGGTCGACTGCCTGGAGCACTTGCCCAAGCGCAGTGGGCTGGAACTGCTTGGCGGCATTCGCAATCTGAATGCCAGCAGGGTCGCGGTACTGGCCGACCTGTCCGCCTGTGGCTGGCAGGACACCGATTTCTTCGCCCTGGCGCTGTCGGCCAGCGAGAAATTCCGTCGCGACGAACAGGTGCTGAGCCTGTTCACCTATGATCTACATGACTACAAGCAGGTCCCGGACTGGCTCAATGCCAA
The DNA here is from genome assembly GCF_014268985.1 of Pseudomonas sp. RW10S2. Lineage (NCBI taxonomy): Bacteria > Pseudomonadati > Pseudomonadota > Gammaproteobacteria > Pseudomonadales > Pseudomonadaceae > Pseudomonas > Pseudomonas sp. RW10S2. The sequence goes on from NZ_JABWRO010000090.1 coordinate 12,088, forward strand.
GTTCTGGGCGAATCCGCAAAACTTTGGCAAGTACTGGTGGTGAATTCATGAGTGTCTCGGTCTGCCCCTGCGGCAGCGGCAATCTTCTCGACGCATGCTGCGGGCACTACCATGCCGGCACCCCGGCACCGGATGCCCAGGCACTGATGCGCTCGCGCTACAGCGCCTATGTGCTGGGGCTGGTGGATTACCTGGTAGCCACCACGCTTCCCGCCCAGCAGGCCGGGCTGGACCGTGCCGGCATTGCCGACTGGAGTGCACAGAGCACCTGGCTGGGGTTGGAGGTGGAAAGCGCACAGGTCCTGGGCGGGCAGCCGGAGCATGCGTTCGTCACCTTCACCGCACGCTGGCACGACCAGCAGGGCGACCACCAGCACCGCGAGCGCTCGGCATTCGTACAGAATGGCGGGCGCTGGTACTTCATCGACCCGACCGTCGAGCTCAAGGCCGGACGCAACGACCCCTGCCCCTGTGCCAGCGGGCAGAAATTCAAGAAATGCTGCGCCAGCTACCTCGGTAATCAATGATGAATGCCCTGGCCCGCCTGCTCCTGCTCGGCCTCACCCTGGCCTTGCTGGGGGGCTGTGCGGGATGGGGCGGCAACCACTGGCGCGAGCCCGAGGTGCACTTGGTCAGGGTGGAAACCGTCAAGGCGCGCCTGCACCAGCAGGAGTTCGTCCTGCACCTGCGCATCGACAACCCCAACGACAGCCGCCTGTTCATCCGCAGCCTGTCGTACGCAATCCGGCTCAACGACCTGCTGCTGGTGCAGGACGAGACCAGTGTCTGGCGCAGTGTCGGCGGCCATGCCCGGCGTACCTTCAAGATCACCGCGCGCACCAACCTGTGGCAGCACCTCAAGCCCCTCGCCAAGCTGCTGAAAAGCGGCGATCCGCTGCACTACACCCTGCAAGGCGAACTCAATACCGGCCTGATCAGTCAACGGGACCTGCACTTGTCGCGCAGTGGTGAGATAATCCCCGGCGATTTTCAACCGGAGTAACCCGCAATGACCCAGCAACCCCATGTCCATGGCCCCGACTGCAACCACGGTCACGATCATCACCATGATCATGAGCACGGCCATGTGCACGGCCCGCACTGCAACCACGGCCACCAGGAACCGGTGCGCAACGCCCTGAAGGACGTCGGACGCAACGATCCATGCCCATGCGGCAGCGAGAAGAAGTTCAAGAAGTGCCACGGCGCGTAATGCGGCTCCGGGTGGCGCTGCGTTTGCCGCTTGCAGCCCGACGCGCGCCGCCCTACCTTTAGCGCCTTTCCGACCCCGCCACGCCGCCCAGGAGCCCTCGTCATGGCCGCCCCCGTGTTTCCTCCCTTCCGCCCTCGGTTCGGCACCAGCGCCGTGCTGCTCGGCATGCTCGGGCTTGCCGGCTGCCAGATGGGCGGCTACCAGGACAGCGTGCCACCGACCACCGGCGTCCAGCCGCTCAAAGGCCTGGCGCAGAACGTCTCGGTACGGCGCAACGCCATGGGCGCACCACTGATCGAGAGCAGCAGTTTCCATGACGCGCTGTTCAGCCTCGGCTACGTCCATGCTGGCGACCGCATCGAACAGATGGTCGCCATGCGCCTGCTCGCCCAGGGGCGACTGGCCGAGATCGCGGGCAGCGAAGCCCTGGACATCGATCGCCTGATGCGCGCGGCCAACCTCAAGCAGAGCGCCGGCCAGCTGTATGCCGACGCCTCGCCGCGCCTGAAGCGCTTCTTCGAGGTCTATGCCCGCGGGGTCAACGCCTATCTGTTCCGCTACCGCGACAAGCTGCCGGCCGAACTCGCCCGCAGCGGCTATCGCCCCGAATACTGGAAACCCGAAGACTCGGCGCTGATCTTCAGCCTCTATGCCTTCAGCCAGTCGGTGAACCTGCAGGAAGAACTCTCGGCCCTGACCCTGGCGCAGAAGATCGGCAGCGACAAGCTTGCCTGGCTGCTGCCCGGCGCACCCGACGAGCCTCTGGCCGAGGGCGAAACCGACAAGCTCAAGGGCATCAACCTGGCCAGCCAGATCCCCGGCCTGAACGACGTCGCCGCCGCCAGCCAGAAGCTTGCCGACCTCGACCTGCTGGGCAGCCCCGGCTCCTCGAACCTGGCCCTGGGCCCGCTGCGCAGCCGCAGCGGCAAGAGCCTGCTGGCCAGCGACAGCCGCGCCGCCTGGGCGCTGAGCCCGGTGCAGATCCATACCGGCAAGTACCAGGTCGCCGGCCTGTCGCTGCCCGGCCTGCCGATCGTGCTGGCCGGCTACAACGGCCAGCTGGCCTGGAGCAGCAGCGCGGTGATGGCCGACAACCAGGACTTGCTCCTCGAGCAACTGCGCCGCCAGGGCAGCCAACTCACCTACCTGGCCGACGGCAAGTGGCAGCCGGCCCGCGCGCGCAACGAAACCTTCTTCGTGCGCGGCCAGCGCCCGGTGCGCGAAGTGCTGTACGACACCCGCCACGGCACCCTGCTCGGACAACCCGGCAACGGCTATGGCCTGGCCCTGCACCTGCCGCAGCTCAAGGACGACAAAAGCCTCGATGCGCTGTTCGACCTTACCCGCGCCAGCAACATCGAACGCGCCTTCGACAGCACCCGCGAGATCGGCGCCGCTGCGCTGAACTTCGTCTTCGCCGAGCCCGAGCACATCGGCTGGCAGGTCAGCGGCCGCTACCCCAATCGCCGCGAAGGCCAGGGCCTGCTGCCCTCGCCGGGCTGGGACGGACGCTTCGACTGGGACGGTTTCGCCGATGCAATGCTTCACCCCTACGACCAGGATCCGCCCAGCGGCTGGATCGGCCATGCCAACCAACGTAGCCTGCCCAAGGGCTACGGCATGCAGTTGTCCAGCACCTGGTACTATCCCGAACGCGCCGAGCGCCTGGGCCAGTTGGCCGCCAACGGGCGTCATGACAGCCGCAGCCTGATGGCCCTGCAGAACGACCAGGTCACCCTGCTGGCCGACAAGCTCAAGCGCATGTTCGACGCCCCTGGCATGGCCCAGCCGCTCAAACAGGCCATCGATGCCCTGCCCGCCGAACAGCGCGACAAGGCCCGCGAAGCCCTCACCCGGCTCAAGGCCTTCGATGGCCGCCTGAGCCCGGTCTCGGCCGATGCGGCGCTGTACGAACTGTTCCTCCAGGCCGTCACCCGCCAGACCTTCCTCGACGAGCTCGGCCCCGAGTCCTCCCCGGCCTGGCAAGCGTTCGTCAGCAACGCCCGGCTGTCGTACTCGGCCCAGGCCGATCACCTGCTTGGCCGCGAAGACAGCCCGTTCTGGGATGACCGCACCACGCCGCAGAAAGAAGACAAACCGACCATCCTCGCCCGCAGCCTGGCCGCTGCAGTGGATGCCGGTGTCGCCCAGATGGGCGCCGACCGGCGTGCCTGGCAATGGGGCAAGCTGCACCAGTACCGCTGGCCCGCACCGAGCTACCACGGGCTCGGCGACAGCCTCAGCCGCGCGCCGATGGCCACTGGCGGTGACTTCAGCACCCTGGCCCTGACCCCTTACGCCTGGGGCAACGGTTTCGAAACCAGCCTGCCGGCCTCCGCGCGCATGGTCGTCGACTTCGGCCAGACCGAACCGCTGCAGATCCTGACCAGCAGCGGCCAGTCCGGCAACCCGGCCAGCCCTCACTACGGTGACGGCCTGGACGCCTGGTTCAAGGGGCGCTTCATGAGCCTGCCGCTGCAACCGCAGAACTTTGCCCGCGCCTATGGCAGCCAGCGCCTGACGCTGGTGCCGGGCAAGTAGGCAGTAACCCCGAGCGGCTCGTCCGGGCCGCTCGCCAGCACCACGCCATCCGAACTTCCAGGCCAGCGCTGCGCTCCTAACTGGTAACCCCAGCCAGCGCGAACGCCATGGACCTCGTCATCGCCCGCCCCGAAGGGCTGTACTGCCCGCCCGGGAACTTCTACATCGACCCCTGGCGCCCGGTTGACCGTGCGGTGATCACCCATGGGCACGGCGACCATGCGCGCACCGGCAACGGCCATTACCTGTGCGCCGAGCCCGGCGCCGGTATCCTGCGCAGCCGTCTTGGCCAGGATATCGCCCTGCAGACCCTACCCTATGGGGAGCGTGTGCAGCATCACGGTGTCACCTTGAGCTTCCACCCTGCCGGCCATGTGCTTGGCTCGGCCCAGGTGCGCCTGGAATACCAGGGCCAGGTGTGGGTCGCCTCGGGCGACTACAAGGTTGAGCCCGACGGCACCTGCGCGCCGTTCGAGCCGGTGCGCTGCCACACCTTCATCACCGAATCCACCTTCGGCCTGCCGATCTATCGCTGGCCCTCGCAGGCCGAGGTGTTCAGCGGCATCAATGCCTGGTGGCGCGCCAATCGTGACCAGGGCAAGGCCAGCGTGCTGTTCTGCTACGCCTTCGGCAAGGCCCAGCGCATTCTCCACGGGCTGGACGCAGATATAGGGCCGATCGTAGTGCACGGCGCGGTCGAGCCGCTCAACCGCGTCTATCGCGAAGCCGGGATCGCCCTGCCCGACACCCTGTACGCCGGAGATCTGCCACGCAACGACCCACGGCTGCGCGAAGCCCTGGTGCTGGCACCACCCTCGGCAGGTGGCAGTAGCTGGATGCGTCGTTTCGGCGACTACAGCGATGCCTTCGCCAGTGGCTGGATGCTGCTGCGTGGCACCCGGCGTCGGCGTGGCGTCGATCGCGGCTTCGTCCTATCCGACCATGCCGACTGGCCTGGCCTGTTGTGGGCAATCGGCGAAACCGGTGCCGAACGGGTAATGGTCACCCACGGCTCGGTCAACGTGCTGGTGCGCTACCTGTGCGAGCAGGGCCTGGACGCTCGGGCCTTCGCCACCGAATACGGCGAGGAAGACGACACGCCCCCGTCGGAGAGCGCCACATGAAGGCCTTCGCCGAACTCTACCTGCGCCTGGACGCCACCACTTCGAGCAACGCCAAGCTGCAGGCCCTGCGCGACTATTTCGCCCAGGCTCCCGCCGCCGATGCGGCCTGGGCGGTGTACTTCCTGGCCGGAGGCCGCCCGCGCCAACTGGTGCCGACCCGTCTGCTACGCGAGCTGGCCACACAGTTGGCAGACCTGCCCGACTGGCTGTTCGAAGAGAGCTACCAGGCTGTCGGCGACCTGGCCGAGACCATTTCCCTGCTGTTGCCCCAGCACCGACACGATACCGACGAGGGCCTGGCCCTGTGGGTCGAGCAGCACCTGCTCCCCTTGCGCGGGCAACCTGCGGACGAGGTGCGCCAGCGCTTGCCGGCACTGTGGGAACGGCTGGACCGCCCCAGCCTGATGCTGTGCCTGAAATTGATTACCGGCAGCTTCCGTGTCGGCGTCTCCAAGCTGCTGGTCACCCGGGCGCTGGCGCAGTTGTCGGGGCTGGATGCCAAGCGTGTAGCCCAGCGCCTGGTCGGCTACACCGACCTGGCTCATCGCCCCGTTGCTGAAAGCTACCTGAAGCTGATCGCCCCCGAGTCCGCCGACGAACACGCCCAGCGCGGCGGCCAGCCCTACCCGTTCTTTCTCGCCCACGCCCTGCAGGCGCCGCTGGAACAGTTCGAGACACTGCTCGGCCCGGTCGAGGACTGGCAGGCGGAATGGAAGTGGGATGGCATCCGCGCCCAGGTGGTCAAGCGCGACGGCCAGTTGTGGATCTGGTCACGGGGCGAGGAACTGGTCACCGAGCGTTTTCCCGAATTGCACAGCCTGACAGAGACCTTGCCTGACGGCACCGTGCTCGATGGCGAGATTCTGGTATGGAAGCCTGGCATCTGCGACGACACCCTGGCGGTGCAGCCCTTTGCCCTGCTCCAGCAGCGCCTGGGCCGCAAGACCCTGGGCCGCAAGCTGCTGGCCGATGCGCCGGTGGTGCTGCAAGCCTACGACCTGCTGGAATGGCACGGCGATGACTGGCGCAACCGCCTACAGCATGAGCGCCGCAGGCAACTGGAGCGCGTGCTGGTCGAACACCCCCTGGCCCCTGTGCGGCTTTCACCCCTGTTGCAGGCATCCAACTGGGCAGCCCTGGCCGAGCAACGCGAGCAGTCGCGCGAGTTCGGGGTGGAGGGGCTCATGCTGAAGAAGCGCGATGCCCTGTACGGCGTCGGCCGCACCAAGGACCTGGGCCTGTGGTGGAAATGGAAGGTCGACCCCTTCAGCGTCGATGCGGTACTGATCTACGCCCAGCGCGGCCATGGTCGACGCGCCAGCCTCTACAGCGACTACACCTTCGCCGTCTGGGATGCTCCACCAGGAGCAGCGCAACGCAACCTGGTGCCCTTCGCCAAAGCCTATTCAGGCTTGAGCGACGAAGAGATGCGCAAGGTCGATGCGATCATCCGCAAAACCACTGTGGACACCTTCGGCCCGGTGCGCAGCGTCACCCCGACGCTGGTCTTCGAGTTGGGTTTCGAAGGCATCGCCCTGTCCAAGCGACACAAGAGCGGCATCGCCGTGCGCTTCCCGCGCATGCTGCGCTGGCGGCTCGACAAACCGGTCGAGGAGGCCGACGACCTGGCCACCCTGCAGAGCTTGCTGGGCCCTGTATAACCAGGCCCGTGGCCGCTTCTGCGCACACCCGCATGCACAAATCCCTGGTTTATGCTTCTATTTCCAGTCGTCCACGTTCACAACCCAGCGCAGATCAGGCCCCCCCATGCACCACTCGACCCACGAACTGCTGTCCCCCGTACCCGGCATCTGCCGCCAGTTGCACAGCTTTCATTTCGGCCCGCGCGGTGGCGGCAAGGTATACATCCAGGCATCGCTGCACGCTGACGAATTGCCCGGCATGCTGGTGGCCTGGCACCTCAAGCGGCGCTTGAACGAACTGCACCAGCAAGGCCTGCTGCGCCGCGAGGTGGTGCTGGTGCCAGTGGCCAACCCGGTGGGCCTGGAACAGGTGCTGCTGGACGCACCATTGGGGCGCTTCGAGTTGCAGAGTGGGGAAAACTTCAATCGCAATTTCGTCGACCTGTCCGACAGCATCGGCGACCAGATCGAAAGCCACCTCACGCAAGACCCGGCACGCAACCTCTCGCTGATCCGTGAATATCTACGCCGCGGGCTCGACAGCCACCCCGCCGTCACCCCCCTGCAATCCCAGCGCCTGGCCTTGCAGCGCCTGGCCTGCGATGCCGACATGGTGCTGGACCTGCACTGCGATTTCGAAGCCGTCGAACACCTCTACACTACTCCCGACGCCTGGCCCCAGGTCGAGCCGCTGGCACGCTACCTCGGCGCCCAGGCCAGCCTGCTGGCCACCGACTCCGGAGGGCAGTCGTTCGACGAATGCTTCAGCCTGGTGTGGTGGCAACTGCAGCAGCGTTTTGCCAAGCGTTTCCCGATCCCCATGGGCAGCCTCTCGGTGACCGTCGAGCTGCGCGGCCAGGCCGACGTCAACCATGAGCTGGCAAGCCAGGACTGCCAGGCAATCCTCGATTTCCTCACCCACAGCGGTGTGATCGAAGGTCAGCCCGCAGCATTGCCGCCGCTGCGCCACCCCGCCACCCCGCTGGCTGCCGTGGAGCCATTGATCGCACCGCTGGGCGGCCTGCTGGTGTTCCACGCAAAACCGGGGCAGTACCTGGAGCCTGGGCAACTGATCGCCGAGGTCATCGATCCGCTCAGCGACCGGGTGACCCCGATCCGCAACGTCCAGGGCGGGCTGCTCTACGCCCGCAGCGTCCGGCGCATGGCCACCACCGGCATGGTGATCGCCCATGTCGCAGGGGAAAAAGTCTGCCGCAGCGGCTATCTGCTGGCCAACTGATCCCGATCAAACCAAAGCACCTGCGGCCGGTCTGTAGAAGCACAGCCTTCGACGAGACCGGCCGCCGATGCCATCCCCTTCCGACCTCGCCAGCACCTGGTTTGCCTCCCGCAACTGGAAGCCGTTCGCCTTCCAGCGCAGCGTCTGGGCGGCGATCCAGCGCGGCGAGTCGGGCCTGCTGCATGCCAGCACCGGCAGCGGCAAGACCTACGCCGTCTGGCTCGGCGCCCTGCGCGCTTTCGCACAGTTGCACGACGCACGCCGACCGGCGCCACTCCAAGTGCTGTGGGTCACACCGATGCGCGCCCTGGCCAGCGATACCGCGCGCGCGCTGCAAGCACCGCTGGACGAATTGGGGCTGAACTGGACCATCGGCGTACGCAGCGGTGATACCACCAGTGCCGAACGTGCACGCCAGGCGCGGCGACTGCCCAGCACGCTGGTCACCACTCCCGAAAGCCTCACCCTGCTGCTCACCCGCGAACAGGCTGCCGCCGACTTCGCCAGCCTGCGCCTGGTGGTGGTCGATGAATGGCACGAACTGCTCGGCAACAAGCGCGGCGTGCAGTTGCAACTGGCCCTGGCCCGGCTGCGGCGCTGGCAACCGCAACTGGTGGTGTGGGGGCTGTCGGCCACACTGGGCAACCTGCCGCACGCCCTTGAGGTCTTGCTGCCTGCAGGCGGGCGACTGGTTCAGGGCCGTCAGGACAAGCGCATCCTGGTCGACACCCTGGTGCCGAGCGCGATCGAACGCTTCCCCTGGGCCGGGCACATGGGGCTGAAGATGCTCCCTCAGGTCAGCGCCGAGATCGCGGCCAGCGCCAACAGCCTGGTGTTCACCAACACCCGCGCCCAGGCCGAGCTCTGGTACCAGGCCCTGCTCGAGGCGCATCCCGAGTGGGCGGGACTGATCGCTCTGCATCACGCATCGCTTGCCCGGCACGCCCGTGACTGGGTCGAGCGCAGCCTCAAGCAGGGCACGCTGAAGGCGGTGATCTGCACCTCAAGCCTCGACCTGGGGGTGGATTTCCTGCCCGTCGAACGCGTCCTGCAGATTGGCTCGGCCAAAGGCATCGCCCGCCTGCTGCAACGTGCAGGCCGCTCTGGGCACGCACCTGGGCGTACCTCGCGGGTGACCCTGGTACCAACCCACAGCCTTGAACTGGTGGAAGCGGCCGCAGCACGCCAGGCGCTGGCTTCCGGGCATATCGAGGCACGCTATTCGCCGCGCCTGAGCATGGACGTGCTGGTCCAGCACTTGGTCAGCATGGCGCTGGGCAGTGGTTTCCGACCGGCCGAACTGTTCGAGGAGGTTCGCAGCACCTGGGCTTTTCGCGATCTCGAAGAGAGCCAGTGGCAATGGGCACTGTCATTTGTGCGCAATGGCGGCAGCTCGCTGACCGCCTACCCGGACTACCAGCGCGTCGCAGCGCACCCCGACGGCATCTGGCGCGTGGCCAGCGAGCGCCTCGCCCGGCGTCATCGTCTGGGTATCGGCACCATCGTCAGCGACGCCAGCCTGCAGTTGAAGTACTGGAGCAAAGGGGGCGGTGGCAAGTCGCTGGGCAGCGTGGAGGAATCTTTCATTGCCCGTCTCAAGCCCGGTGACGCGCTATTGTTCGGCGGACGTATCCTGGAGCTGGTAAGGGTCGAGAACATGACCGCCTACGTGCGCCGCAGCACCGCGCGCAAAGCAGCGGTAGCACGCTGGAATGGCGGACGCATGCCGCTGTCGAGCGAGCTGGCGCAGGCGCTGGTCGAGCGTCTGGATGCTGCTGCCCACGGCCGCTACGAAGGCGCGGAAATGCATGCCGTTCGCCCCTTGCTGACACTTCAGGCAAGCTGGTCCGCCCTGCCCACCCAGCGCACATTGCTGGCCGAAACCCTGCACTCGCGCCAGGGCTGGCACCTGTTTCTCTATCCCTTTGCCGGGCGCATGGCCAATCTGGGCCTTGCCAACCTGATCGCCTGGCGGGTCAGCCGCGTGCAGCCGCTGTCGGTATCGATCGCGGTCAATGACTACGGCTTCGAACTGCTCGCAGCAAGCCCTGTGGACTGGGCCGCGCACTTGCCCGCTGCACTGGCTGCGGACAATTTGCTGGAAGATGTACTGGCCAGCCTGAATGCTGGCGAGATGGCATTGCGGCGCTTTCGTGAAATTGCCCAGATCGCCGGGCTGATATTCGGCGGCTATCCCGCCGCGCAGAAAAGCACGCGCCAGCTCCAGGCCTCCAGCGGTCTGTTCTACGAAGTGTTTCGCAAGCATGACGCTGGCAATCTGCTGCTGGGCCAGGCGCGTGACGAGGTGCTGCGTGAAGAGCTGGAGATCGAGCGCCTGCATCAGCAGTTGCAGAAAATGGCAGGATTGCGCCTCGATCTGCACGCATTGCGCCGGCCCGGGCCGCTGGCCTTCGCCCTATTGGTCGAGGGCATGCGCGAAACCCTGAGCACGGAAAAACTGGCAGACCGCATCGCCCGGATGGTGGCGGATCTCGAAAAGGCGGCGAGCCGAACCATGAGCGACCTTGCGGGGACTGAACGGAGGAAATCCTGAACGTGCACCACCTGGCGATCGAACATTGCGGCGAAACGCTGTGGCTGTTACCTGGAAAAGCGCTCTACTGGCCAGCCCGGCGCGCCCTTCTGGTTGCCGACCTGCACATTGGCAAGGCCGCCAGCTACCGCGCCCTGCACCAGCCGGTGCCACGCGGCACTACCCAGGCGACCTTGGATCGCCTGGACACGCTCTTGCAGCATTACGATTGCCAGCAGTTGATCGTGCTCGGCGACTTTCTCCACGCACGTACTGCGCGAGCACCTGCCACCCTAGCCCGTGTAGCTGCATGGCGCGAACGGCACCCAGGGTTACGGGTGGTCCTGGTGCGAGGTAATCACGACCGTCATGCTGGCGATCCGCCGCAGGAGCTGGCTATCGAAGTCGTCGACGAACCGTTGCTACTGCCGCCATTCGCGCTACAGCACGAGACCGGCGCTCACCCTGAGCATCCGGTGATCGCAGGCCATGTCCATCCGGCGTGCGTGCTGCGCGGTCGTGGCCGCCAACGCCTGCGCCTGGCGTGCTTCATGTTCCACCCAAAGGTCAGCCTGCTGCCGGCGTTCGGCGAATTCACCGGCGGTTGGACGGTGCAACCAGAGCCCGGCGCCCGCCTGTTCGTCGTGGGCGATCAACGGGTCTGGGCAGTGCCGGCCTGATCAGGCAACTGGCGCTGGAGGTGGCTCGTCGGGCAAGGTCGGCTCGCCCGGCTCCATCGGCGGGTGCTCGCCAGGCTCGGGGGGTTGCGGGGTATCGGGATCAGGCTGGTGCGGGACGCCACCGGCGTGCAAATCCGTCGGCGGATGCGGGTGCGCGAGCAGAGTCCAGGCCATCATGCCGATCTGGTTCGGCTGCAGGACGGCCAGCTTCGCGCTGATTGCAGGATCGAGTTTCATGGGCTGCTCCTGACGAGGGCCGGCGTACGTCATGCACGCCGGGGACTTACCTCGTTGGAGTGGCAAAAGGGAAACTAATTCCCCCGGCTCGTCGGCTCAGGTACGTGGCAGCGTTACGCCGCGCTGGCCCTGGTATTTGCCGCCGCGATCCTTGTACGACACTTCGCATTCTTCATCGGACTGCAGGAACAGCATCTGCGCCACGCCTTCGTTGGCGTAGATCTTCGCCGGCAGTGTGGTGGTGTTGGAGAACTCGAGGGTGACGTGCCCCTCCCACTCCGGCTCCAGGGGGGTGACGTTGACGATGATGCCGCAGCGGGCATAGGTGCTCTTGCCCAGGCAGATGGTCAGGACATCGCGTGGAATGCGGAAGTACTCGACGGTACGGGCCAGGGCGAAGGAGTTCGGCGGGATGATGCAGACGTCGCTCTTGATGTCGACGAAGCTGCCGGCGTCGAAATTCTTCGGATCGACGGTGGCCGAATTGATGTTGGTGAACACCTTGAATTCATCGGCGCAGCGCACGTCGTAGCCGTAGCTCGAGACGCCGAAGGAGATGACTCGGCTGTCCTGTTCGCCACGCACCTGGCGCTCGACGAACGGCTCGATCATGCCGTGTTCCTGCGCCATGCGGCGAATCCACTTGTCCGATTTGATGCTCATGGCGGGATGTCCTGAAAGTACGAGGTGAAAAAACGAGATGCGCATCTTACCGGTCCTGGCCTGCGCGTTAAAGTTCCGCGCCCTATCCCGCGCCGGACGGGGGCTGGGCCACCCGTCGATCCGAATTTCATCAAAGCCGCTGTTGGCCATTGGCAGCTTGCGGAAAGTGGGGTAAGGTGGCGCCACTGTGCTGCACGTGACACCGAGAATCTGTTTGATGCACGATCCTGATCGGCCCATCGCTGAATTTTCCGCTCTCTTTGCACTCAGTCCCGGCCAGGGCAATTCCTGAGCCGAAATCTACTTTGTCCAAGGAGACAGACACATGTCCAATCGCCAATCCGGTGTTGTTAAGTGGTTCAACGATGAGAAGGGCTACGGCTTCATCACTCCTCAGTCGGGTGACGATCTGTTCGTACACTTCAAAGCCATCCAGGCTGACGGCTTCAAAACCCTGAAAGAAGGCCAGGCTGTTACTTTCGTCGCTACCCGCGGCCAGAAAGGCATGCAGGCTGAAGAAGTTCAAATCGCCTAAGTCGATTTAGCTTCCTCGCTTTCAAAAAAAACCCCCCCCCCCCCGGGGGGTT
>NZ_JABWRO010000091.1:0-24511 GCF_014268985.1 Pseudomonas sp. RW10S2
GGCAAGTCGGCGCCCCGACTTGCCCGCGAAGAATCCACTACCGCTTCAAAGCGGCCGCAACAACCCGAAGCGCTTGCGCAACACCTTGTCCAGCAACCGCTGCGGCAGTAGCCGCGCCATCAGTGGCAAGGCGGTGCTGCCATTGCCCAGCCTTACCAGCGCCGGTGTCGGCGTCTTGCGTGTGGCTGCCAGCAATCCCTGGGCGAAGGTCGCCGCCGGGGTCGGCCTGTCCTGCGAGGCGCGGGCCCTGGCCTGCACCTGCTCGCGCAGCGGCCACCACGGCGAATCCGCTGCCAGTACCTGCTCGGCTTCGTGTTGCGCATTGCTGGCGAACTGTGAAGCGATCGCCCCGGGCTGCACTTCCATCACCCGGATCCCGAACGGTGCCAGCTCCAGGCGCAGGGCGTCGCTCAGCGCATGCACGGCGGCCTTGGAGGCGCAGTAGGCGCCGGCGAACGGGGTGACCAGTACCCCCGACACGCTGCCGATATTCACCACCAGGCCTTTGGAGCGGCGCAGCAGCGGGAACAGGGCGCGGGTTACGCCGACCAGCGAGAACACATTGGTTTCGAACTGGCGCTGCAGGGCTTCTACGCCGCCGTCGAGCAGCGGGCCCATGGCGCCGTAACCGGCGTTGTTGATCAGGATGTCGAGTTCCGGCAATTCCTCGGCCAGTCGTGCCAGGGCCTGCGGGTCGTTGACGTCCAGTTGCCGGGCGGAGAAACCTGCGGCGGCGAGGCGCTCGACATCTTCAGGCTTGCGGGCGGTGGCCCAGACCTGGTGGCCGGCATCGCGGAAAGTATCGGCCAGGGCGCGGCCGATGCCGCTGGAACAACCGGTGATGAGGACGGTGGGCATGGTCAGGGTCTGCTTTCAGGTGAGGTGTGTAGCGTCTGCAGCGGCCTCTTCGCGGGCAAGTCGGAGCGCCGAACCGCCGCTCCCACGGCCAAGGTATCTGTAGGAACGGGCTTGCCCGCGAAAAGGTCGACGCGGTCGCCCGGTCAATTGGCAAATGTACCTTGCAGGTGCTCGGCACGAAACTCCAGGGTCTGCGGACGATACCCGGAGCGCAGCGGCGGCAATGGCAGGCAGTCTGTCCATTCGGCACCGGGCTGCAGCTCACCGGGCCCGCGATAGCGCGGCGCGGCATAGGTGTTTTCGGCAAGGTTGACCGTATCGCCGGGGGCGTAGGCGGCAACCCGCCAGCGCAGTTCGGTGAGCGGTGCCTTGTTGCCGTTTTTCATCCGCACTTGCAGGGCGCGGTCGGCGGGGCATTGGTCAGGCGCATAGCTCAGGCGCAGATCGAGGCGGGCCAGTTGCGAGGCCTCGCGGCTGTCCTGCCAGACCACGAACAGCGCGACCAGGCCCAGGCCGCACACGGCGGCCATGGAAATCGGCAGGGCCTTGGCCGGGTAGCGCAGCAGCAGGACCAGCCAGGTGAGGATGAGAAAGGCGCCGATGATCATGTGCGCAGATTCCGTACAAGGATTTGCCCATCTTGGCGGCAGTGGCGCCAAGTCGCAAGAAGGCTGTCTGCCTGACCATCCGCCACGTTTGGTAAACCTGGTATTTTTGTCAGGTTCGCGTTCATGTCGATATTGATAGTCTCTTGATCGTTGTCGCGCACTTTCCAACAGCGACTGAGTGACAGGAACGGAGAGAAGTACGTCACTCTGTGCACAATATCGAGGGCACCGTTGAGGGCTTCGTCAAGGGTCGAAATTTTGCGCGGTGCACATCTTTCGCGCCGAGCTAAGTTGCGAGTTCTGTTTTTCTCAGGAGAGTTTCTCATGATCGCAAAACATAAAGTCACAGAAGTGAAAGTTGATTCTAGCTATTTTAAGGGTGTGTTGACTCGTGAGCGTGATGGCGAGGTAGTGAAAACATACGAAGTCGATATTCGCAGAGTGAGTTTCTATGACTTTGATGATGAGAGGACCGTTGAGGCTAGGGATGATTCCGGCGGCATCGTTTTGACTTTTGTGTATAACCCTGAGTCACCGGAACGCACGAATATTCTAAATATGGAAATCGACAATCGCGATTTGCCCTATGCGTACGGAGAAGAGGGTACGATTTTCGATTTGGTCAGTACGCCAAACGAAGTTTCCTGCCGTCTCTTTACGGCGCCGCTGAGAGGCGATGGAACCGGCACGCTATCATTTGCAGGTCGTTTTCACGTTGATCTTGCCTGAGCGACAGGTCGGCTTTCCGCGCTCGGGCCTGATATTCAATGAGCCTGATTGATGTATCAACGATCCTCGATATACAGCCTCGCTCCCATTACCGAACGGAAAGGTTTGAACAGAACATCGCAGGGCACGCCACAGCGGTAATGTACCTCTGTCACTTGCCCCGCGATGGTACTTGCTCAAATTACTGCGCGATGGTCTTCACCGAAACCCCACGCTCCACCGGCGTGGACGTGCGCCCATACACATCCTCGAAGCGCTCGATATCATCCTCGCCCAGGTAGCTCCCGGACTGCACTTCGATGATCTCCAGCGGGATCTTGCCGGGGTTGCGCAAGCGGTGCACCGAGGCAATCGGGATGTAGGTCGACTGGTTCTCGGTCAGCAGGAACACGTTCTCGTCGCAGGTCACCTCGGCGGTGCCGCTGACCACGATCCAGTGCTCGGCGCGGTGGTGGTGCATCTGCAGCGACAGGCTGGCGCCGGGCTTGACGGTAATGTGCTTGACCTGGAAGCGCCCGCCCATGTCCACCGAGTCGTACGAACCCCATGGGCGGTACACCTCGAGGTGGTTCTGGGTCTCGCTGCGGCCTTGCTGGTCGAGGGTGTTGACCAGTTGCTTGACGCCCTGGACCTTGTCCTTGTGGGCAATCATCATCGCGTCCTTGGTCTCGACCACGACGATGTTCTCAAGGCCGATCACCGACACCAGCTTGCCGTTGCCGTGGATCATGCAGTTGTGGCTGTCCTGCACCACCACATCGCCCTTGGTGACGTTGCCGTTGTCGTCCTTCTCGTGCACGTCCCACAGCGACGACCAGCAGCCCACGTCGCTCCAGCCGGCCGACAGCGGCACCACGCAGGCACGCTGGGTCTTTTCCATCACCGCGTAGTCGATGGAGTTGTCCGGGCAGCAGGCGAAGGTGGCTTCGTCGATGCTCAGCACATCGGCCTCTTCGTCGCTGCGCTCCAGGGCCAGCAGGCAGGTGTCGTAGATGTCCGGGTCATGCTTTTTCAGCTCTTCGAGGAAGCGGCTGGCGCGGAACAGGAACATGCCGCTGTTCCAGAAGTAGCCCCCCGCGCGGACGAACTCGTTGGCGCGTTTCTCATCGGGTTTTTCGACGAACTGCGCGACCCGCGCCACGCCCTCGGGCAGCAGGGCGTCCTGGCTGGAGCGGATGTAGCCGTAGCCGGTCTCGGGCTTGGTCGCCGGCACGCCGAACAGCACCATCTCGCCGCGCTCGGCCGCCACGGTGGCCAGGGCCAGGGCGCGTTGCAGGGCTTTCTGGTCCTCGATCACGTGGTCGGCGGGCAGCACCAGCATCAGCTCGTCGCGGCCCTCATTGACCAGCTTCATCGCAGCCATCGCCACCGCCGGCGCGGTGTTGCGGCCGAAGGGTTCCATGAGAATGGCCTGGGTTTCGAGCTTCAGGCCCGCCAACTGCTCCTGGACGATGAACTTGTGGTCCTTGTTGCAGACCACGATGGGGGTATCCATGCCCTCGAACACCAGGCGCTGGAGGGTCTGTTGGAACAGTGTGTGTTCGCCGGTCAACGCCAGGAACTGCTTGGGGAACTGCTTGCGCGACAGAGGCCACAGACGCGAACCGCTACCACCAGAAAGAATTACCGGGATCATCATGTTTCTCCAATAGTCGTTTAGAGGCAGGGGGATCAGTTGCTAGCCACGGGGCGAGTTACCCACACCGGCGACAAGCTGTTGCCGGAACCGGTGACATACAGCACGGCCGCTTCGCCGCGCTCCAGGGCGACGGGTTTGACGTCGCTGACTTTCTTGTTGCCGTCGAACAGGGCCAGGTTGACCTTGACCGGATTGATTTCACGCTCGCCGCGCCCCTTGGCGGCCACCGCCTTGACCACTTCGGTCTTGCCGTCGGCAGTCTTCAGGGTCAGCGACTGGTCGCTGAGGTTCTGCACGCGCACCAGCGCTTTTTGCTTGTTCTTGAACGGTGGCTCCTCGATCAGTTGCGGGTTGCCAGCGTTGTTGTTGACCAGGGTGTAGTACGTGTCCGAGGCCAGCTTGACCGGCACGCTCTTGCCGCCGACCTGGGCGGTGTAGTCGCCGCCAGGCAGGAAGCTGAAGTCGCTGCTGGCCTGGGCACCGACCTGCTTGATTTGGGTATTGCCGACCGAGGCCGCGGTGGGCGCGGAGCTTGCGTTGTACAGGCGCACGAAGGTCGAGCCTTTCGGGGCGCTAGGGCCATAGAGTGCAGCGTCGGCGCCGGCGAAGGCCTGCAGCGAAGCCAGGGAAAGGCCGGCCGCGAGGGTGAGGGCTTTGGCGATGGATGGCTTGTGAGTCATGTGCGTGTTCCTCTCTTTCAGTGGTCCGTCCGGTTTGACGAAAGGGCCAGGTTTTCTTCGGATTTACGGGTGTTCTTCAGTTGCGCGATCCACTGCGGATCGAAGCTGCTGAGGTCGTTCTTCATGGGCAGATAGCGCTCGGGGAACTCCCACACCACGACCTGTGGCGGGGCGTTCTTGAAGGCGTCGCTCTGCAGGTACTTGAGCATCGGCAGCAGCGGACCGTGGCCGTCCTCGGCGTAGTTGGCGACGTCGCTGTGCAGCGCCTGCTGCAGGGCGCCGAGGAAGTTCCAGTGCGGGTTGGCGCTGTAGCTGGTGCCCACCAGCGCCACCGGGATGGCGCTGTCGGCGAACAGCGCGTCGTCGCCCTGGCCTTCGCTTTGCGCCGGGCGGGTGGTGCGCTGCTGCAGGTTGTCCGGGGGTGGCAGCAGGTTGTTGAACAGCGGGTCGAGCGGCAGGAAGTTGGTCAGGTCGCCTTTGTATGGCGCAGTCTTGCCCGCCTCGGTGATGTAGGCCTGGGGTTCGGTTTCGAGCAGTTGCTGGCGCTTCACGCCCTCGGCGATCGCCTGGGCGACCACTTCGGCGCCCATGGGCGTCCAGTGGGTGTCGGTACGCAGGAACACCTGGCCGCGGGCCTTGGCCTGCTCCAGCGGGGCCAGCAGGTCGGGGGCGAACACGTTGGCCTGGCGGGCCTGGGCGTGGAACTGGTTGAACAGGTCCGCATGCAGGCTGGCAGGTGCCTGCTTGCCGAGGTATTCGTCATAGACGCGTGCCTTGGCTGGCAGGATCGCCAGCACCAGCTGGATGTTCTGGCGCTGCAGGGTGTCGCGTACGCCGCGAATCAGCGCCAGGTTGTCCTGCATCAGGTGGTTGGCATTGGCGGTGGGGTTGAACTCTTCATCGCTGAACAGCCACTGGTCGCGGCCCAGCACCACGCCGGGGCGGCCTTCGTTGAACAGCTTGAAGTCCAGTGCGGCCCAGAGGTTGGTGCCCAGGCGCTTGATCGGGAACTGGTCGTCGTAGTGGGTTTCGGCGGCCTTGGCCAGCTTGCCGTCGAGCAGGGTCATCTGCCCGGTGCGGTTGAAGCTGTCCAGGCCACCGACCGACCAGGCGCCCAGGCCCACCAGCAGGCCGAGGAACGACAGCGAATAGGTGATGCGAAGTGTGCGGTTCATGTCATCCACCTCAGAACTGGAAGTACAGGAACGGCGAGTAGCTCTGCGCCGAAAGCTTGAGGATCGAGGCCACGAACAGCAGCAGCACCAGAGCCCGGGTCATGACCCGGGTCCAGTCCAGGCTCAGCGTGCCGTCGCCATGTACTTGCGCCGGAATGCGCGGGGCGGCCGGTGGCGTTGCGTTGAGGTAGAAGTCGCGCAGGCCGAAGAACGCCAGGGTCAGGTAGGCGACGATCAGCGTGGCCACCTGCAGGCCGGTGAGCTGGGCGCGGTTGAGTTCCGACAGTTGCCACTGGCCGAAGCTGAACATGGCGCCGTACATGCGCCCGGCCACTTCGAGGTTTTCGGCGCGGAAGATCACCCAGCCGACCACCACCAGCAGGAAGGTGAAGGCCCACTTGACCGGGTTGAAGCGCTGCGGGTTGGTGTCGATACCCAGCGCCCGTTCGATCGCCAGCCACATGCCGTGCCAGGCACCCCAGATGATGTAGGTGAAGTTGGCGCCGTGCCACAGGCCGCCCAGCAGCATGGTCAGGAACAGGTTGCGGTAGGTGGCGAAGGTGCCTTTGCGGTTGCCGCCCAGGGTGATGTACAGGTAGTCGCGCAGCCAGGTCGACAGGCTGATGTGCCAGCGCCGCCAGAACTCGGTGATCGACTGGCTGATGTAGGGCTGCTTGAAGTTCTCCATGAAGCGAAAGCCCATCATCAGGCCCAGGCCGATGGCCATGTCGCTGTAGCCGGAGAAGTCGAAGTACAGCTGCGCGGTGTAGGCCAGCGCGCCCAGCCAGGCATCGCCTGTGGTGGGGTTCTGCAGGGCGAAGCAGTGGTCGGCGACCACCGCCAGGGTGTCGGCGATGAACACTTTCTTGATGAAGCCCTGCATGAAGCGAGTGCAGCCTTCGGAGAACTTGTCCAGGGTATGGGTGCGGTTGTTGAACTGATCGACCAGGTCCTTGAAGCGCAGCACGGGGCCGGCGATCAGGTGCGGGAAGATCGCCACGAACGCGGCGAAGTCGATCAGGTTGCGCGTGGCCGGGGTGTCGCCGCGGTACACGTCGATGATGTAGCTGATCGACTCGAAGATGTAGAACGAGATACCGATCGGCAGCAGCACATGGGTGAGGATGAACGGCTCAAGGCCGAACGAGGTGATGATCGCGTTGAGGCTGTCGACACCGAAGTTGGCGTACTTGAAGTAGCCGAGGATCGCCAGGTCCACGCCCACGCCCAGCAGCAGCCAGCGCTGGGCCGGCTTGGTGCGCACGCCGGCGGCGCCGACTTTCAGGCCGATCCAGTAGTTCCACAGGGTGACGCCAGCGAACAGCGCCAGGAAGTCTACCCGCCACCAGGCGTAGAAGATGTAGCTGGCCACCAGCAACAGCAGGTTGCGATAGCGGTTCCCGCTCAGATAGTACAAGCCGAGGAAAACCGGCAAGAACAGGAACAGGAACACGTTGGACGAGAAGACCATCCCGGTTCTCCTTTTTGTTCACAGCATCCGGGGCACAGCGCCCCCCAAACCCCCCACGAAAATGCGGGGGATCACCTTGGTCCCTGTGGGAGCGGGCTTGTCCCGCGATTGCGTCAGTCGATTCGCCGGTGTTGTCCAGTCGGACGCAATCGCGGGACAAGCCCGCTCCCACAGGGGTCACTTCATTTTTTGCTTTCCGCGCTCGGGTCGTAGACCCGGGTCATGTCGCCCCCCATGCGGAAGCTGTTGAACGGCTGCATGTCGTGCTTGCGCTCGAGGGTGTCGCCGACGCACTGGTACAGCGCGCACCAGGGCTCGAGCCAGGCGTACTTGCTGTCGACCTTGAGGTCCTTGAGGTCTTGCTTGACCCCCGCGCGCTCGGCGAAGTGCACCGGATCGCGGGCACCGGCCAGCACGCCTTCGCCCAGACGCTGCAGGGCGAAGTTGTTTTCCTTGCGCAGGTCCACGCCGTTGGCCTGGGCGAAGCTGGCGATCATCGCCAGCGGCGGCAGGGCGTAGTTGTGGTAGGCCAGCGCGCGCTGGCGACGCTTGACCTCGTTGGGCAAGAAGCCCTGGTCGTCGACCTGGTTGGCGCCGACCTTGTATTCCTTCACTGCCCAGTCGAACAGGTCGCGCCGGTCGGTCGCCACTGCCGTGGCCATCACTGACCAGGCCGCCCAGTAGCTATGGTTGTTGATCTTCTCCAGCGGCAGGTCGCTCCAGTCGCGCACGGTCTGGGTCGCCAGCTTGGCGAGCCACTTCTCGATCAGCTCGGCCTCGGCCTGGTGCGCGGCCAGTGGCTGGGAGTTGGAGAACTTCAGGCGCAGCCACGAGCCGCTCATGCTGCCCAGCGCCCATTTGCGCATGGACTTGCCGGTGTGGTTGAAGTCGGTGGACTCCAGCGCATCGGCGCGTGCCCAGGTGCCGAGCCAGGTCAGCACGCAATCGAGCTGGGCCGGGCGACCGTCGCGCATGTACTGGCCGACCATCTTGCTGACGCCCTTCTCCAGGGTGGTGATATCTGCAGTGGAGTCGCGGAAGGCTTTTTCAGAGGCGACGTTGAGCGTTGCCCGGGCCTTGTCCGAGCCCTCGTACTTGCTGCGAAACTGCAGCGCGCCGGTATAGGGCTTGGGCGCGGCTTCGCAGGTGAAGTTGCCGTCGCTGGTCTTGAGTTTCTCGATGCCCTCGTAGTAACCCTGCGGGGGCACCAGCGCAGCCTGCGCGGCACCTCCGAACAGGGCCAGCGCGAGCAGGGCGGGGCTGAAGGTTCGCTTCAATGTCGTCATGTTCGCCTCACTGGCCGGCTTGTGCGGTGTTGCGCGCGCTGCCGGCGAAGTTGTTGCGTTTGCAGAGCTTGGCCTCGACTTTCTGGGTGCCGTTTTCCGGACCCTGGACTTCCAGGGCCAGCAGGTTCTGGCTGGCCCAGTCTTCGTCCTCGCGCATCTGGAAGACGAAGCGTCCGTCGGTGTCGGAGGTCTCGGGTTTTTCGATCTTGATGTCCTCGTGGCGGCCGTTCAGGTACCAGAGGGTGGCCTGCAGGACCTTGACCGAGGTGTCCTCGAAACGGATGTCGAGCTGGTGATTGCGGTTGACCAGGTCTTTGATCACGCCGCCCTTGCCGTTGACCATCAGCTCGTTCTTGCCTGGCTTGAGTGTGGTGCTGGCGCTCATTTGCGCCGGGCGGTCGTCGCAGCCGTCGTCGAGCAGTCCGAGGATCTGCCGCCAGATGGTTTCCTGATCGAGGCGGTACAGCGGCGAGAACTCCCAGATCAGGATCTTCGGCGGGTTCTTGTGGAATTCTTCGCTGCCCAGGTACTGGATCATCGAGCCTTCCAGGCCGCCACCGGGGAAGGCGACGTTGAGCACGTCGGCGCCGATGTACTGCTCCAGGAAGCCCGAGAAGTTGTAGTTCTTGCCGCTGTGGCTGGTGCCGACCAGGGTGATCTGCGCGTTGCCCGAGTCGCCGAACAGGTCGTCGCCGCCACTGGCGCCACCCTTGGGCTCGGTGGCGAACTGGTCCATGTACTGCACCGCGTAGCTGGTGCCGCACAGCTGCCCGGCGACGTTGTGCAGGGTGCCGGTCTTGCCCATGCGCCCGGATTTCCGGGTCTCGAACTCCTTGCGTGGAATGCCCTCGAAAGCCGGCATCTGGTGCACGGTGTCGGCCACGATCTTCGCTGCGCGCTGGGCGCCGTAGGGCGTCCAGTGCTGGTCGCCGCGGAAGTAGAAGTCCTTGCCCTGGTCGGCGGCGGCGAGCTGCTCGTTGGTCAGGGGCGAGAGGTCGGGCACGTTGTAGCCCATCCTGGCGAAGCGCTGCAGCATCGCCTGGTAGTTGTGCAGGGCCTTCTGGTAGTCGAAGGCGGCCTTTTCCTCGGGCTTGAGCATGTTGCGGTTCACCAGGCCACGGGTCGGCTGGTAGACCACCACCAGCTCCACGCCGCGTTTCTTGAAGGCATCGTGCACCTGCTGCAGGCGCTTGTAGCCGCCGGGCGTGGTGTCGAATTCGGTGCGCAGGTCTTCGCGGGTACGGAACAGCCAGTCGCCCTGGGCCTGTACCAGGGTGGTGAAGTTCTGCTGGTAGCGAGTGGTGTAGCGGCTGGCGTCGTGGGCCTCGGGGCACAGCTGGCAGCACGGCTCGGCGCTGAAGCTCGGTGGCTGCACGTCTTCGGCGCGCACGCCCTGGCTGATGGCCAGGAGGGCGGCGGACAGGCCGAGCAGTTTCATCAGGTGTGGGGTCATGGTCGGGGCTTCCTTAGTCGATCATTTCGGTCTGGCGTTCGACCGGGTCGATCAGCACGGCCTTCTGCTGGCGCACCAGCAGGTCGAGGATTTCGTCCTGGCGCTCGCCGAGCACGCCGTTGAGGCTGATGCCGCTGGACTTGCGCGGGGCGAGCATGGAGACCTTGTACAGCTCGACCGACAGCGGCGAGTCGATCGACAGCGGGCCGGAGCCATTGGCCGCCAGCTCGCCGCCAACCACGATCAGCGAGACCTTGGTGTCGAACGGGTCCAGGGCGATGTCGCGGTCGGTGTCGGAGAGGTCCTTGATGTGCCCGTACACCCCGACCAGGCCGTTGGCCATGGCGATGTTTTCGTACAGGCGGATGTTCACGCTGTTGCGTACGCGGATGCCGTGGCGACGGTTGTTGATCAGCTTGTTGCCCCAGATCAGGTTGTCGCCGCTCTCGTAGAGGGTGATGCCGTCGGTGTGGTTGCGGTAGATCTCGTTGTAGGCGATCAGGTTGTTGACGCTGTTACGGTCGATCACCACGCCCGAGAGCTTGTTGTCGTAGCTTTTGTTGTTGATGATCCAGCTGTCGTTGACCTCACGCGAGACGATGATCCCGTGCTTCTTCTTGGTGCCGTACACGGTATTGCCGGCAATGATCAGGCGGTGCGAGCGGTCGTGCGGGTCGATGCCGTAGACGATGTTGTCGCGGTAGGTCGAGTCCTTGACCACGAAGTCGCGGGTCTCGTAGCAGTAGAAGCCGTACCACATGTCGCTGAACTCCGAGCCGATGATCCAGCCGGTCGGTTCAGGGCGGCCCATCTGCTTGGCCATGTTGGGGGTGTACTGCGAGATGCTCACGCCATACGACTTGGACTTGGCATAGCCGAAGCTGGCCATCTTGCTGTTGACGATGTAGGTCTCGGTGCCGCCCCAGCTGAGCAGGAACGGGCGGAATTCCTTGGGCGAACGGAAGGTTGCCGGGCCGTTGGCCTGCTCGCGCCAGCCGGTGATCTGGGTATCGCTGACGAACAGCTTGCCGTCGTTGACGATGAACGAGCCGCCCTCCTGGGACAGGCGCAGTTCCTTGACCTTGCCGTCGATCTCCAGCACGCCCTTGCGTCCGACCACGATCGGCAGGCGCGCCAGGTACACGCCCGGCGAGGTTTCGCGCAGGTATTGGGCAGGCACCTTCTTGCTCAGTTCGACCAGGTCGACATGCCCGTCATCGACGAAGATCGCCTGGGGAATGCCGTGCTGGCGCTGGACCCACTCGGCGGCCTTGTTGTCGCCGCCGATGAACTCCTTGAGCGACTCTTCCTGGAGCATGCGGCGCACGCTGACCTTGCCCTTGTGGCGGCGGTCGATCTTCTGTTGCACGGCCTGTGCGGTGTAGCCGGACAGGTCAGGCAGCTTGGGCGGGTCCATCTGCAGCGGCTCGATCGGCGCGCTGGCGACGGTGTAGGTCTTGGCCTGTTGCAGGCCCTTGGCGATCACCGCCGGTTCTGCGGCACCGGCCATGCCGCTGGCCAGCAGCAGGGCGCTGGCGAGCAGGCTGTGGCGGAGGTTCGGGTGCAGGTTCATAACGGTCTTCTCCCGGCCTCAGAAGCGCCAGATCACGTCGACGAAGGCGCGGTGCATGTACGAGTCCGCTTCCTTGCCATAGGCATCGCCGGGCTTGAACACACCGGCGCGCAGGCGTACCAGGGCCGACGGCTCGTCGATCGACTGGCTCAGCGAGGCGGGCAGCAGGCCCTGCTTGAAGTACTTGGTGACCACCACGTCCATCTCTTGGCCCAGGTCCTTCTCGCCGTTGATCAGCGGACGGTTGATGCCATCGTCGTTGACCACCGCATTGATGCCGCTGGAGCCGATGTTCTGGTTGCCATCGACGCGCCAGAACTTGTGGTAGATGAAGCTTGCGTCGTAGTCGTCGCGCAGTTGCCAGGAGGCGAACAGGGTCGCGGCCTGCAGGTTGCCCAGCTCGCCGCGGAAGGCCTCGCCGAAGCGGTGCACGCGCGAGCGGGTGCCGGTGAAGTTGGAGCGGTTGCTCTCAAGGCCGGTCTGCTCGAAGTTGTTCGAGCCATCGCTGCCGCCACCACCGCTGCCACGGGCGTAGGCCGCGCCGACCTGCCACTGCGGGTCGAGGCGCAGGCGGATACCGAGGTCGGTGGCCCAGGCATTGACGTCGCCGCTCTGTTTGCCGGTGGCGATCTGGTCTTCACCGACCAACTGGCTGCTGAGGCTGTCGCGATTGCCGGTCAGCCAGGTAACGCTGCCCCAGTAGTTGACGGTGTGGTCGTTGCGCCAGTTGTAGGCGTCGCTGTTGGCCTCAATGCCCAGCCAGGTGAGGTCGCCCGTGCGGGTCTTGTCGAGGGCATCGACGGTTTCGCCGGGGTTCTTCAGGCTGCCGCTGTCATGGGTATGGTGGGCGCGCAGGCCGACCCAGTGGCCGGGTGTCCACTGCGTGGCGATATTGCCGTAGAGGTGCGTGCGGTCCTTGTCTTCGGGGGCCAGCTCGGTGAGGTCGGTGCGGTATTCGCTGAAGCGTTGGGCGACACCGAGGTCGGCCTTGAGCAGGGTGGTGTCGAAGCTCCAGTTCAGCGCCTCGATGTTGGTGTCGCGCCACATGCCGTCGTCGCTGCGCAGGCGCTGGCGGCCGAAGCGCAACTGTTCGCCGGGGTAGGGCGTGAAGCCGCTGTAGCCGATCCAGAATTCGCGCAGGGCCAGGTAGCTCTTGTCGGGCTTGCGGCTGTCGTCGCCGGTGTCGACGGCGGTGCCGTCGTCGTTCTGGCGCAGGGTGTCGGTTTCGATGGTGTCGGTGGCGGTCACCGCCTGGCCCATGGCGAAGGCGCTCCAGTTGCCGCGCTCGCCGTACACCCAGGGACGCAGGTCCAGGCCCAGGCCGTTGACGTCGCCGCCGGAGCGGGTGCCCAGGTCACGGTCGTCCTCGGACTGGCCGGTGATCTTCACGTCCAGGCCGAAGTTCTTCACTGCGGTTTCCGCGGCCAGGGTCGGCAGCGACCACAGCAGGGCGAAGCTCAGGCCAATGCCGGCTTTCACGAAGGGATTGAGCGTCATAGCGAGTCCTCGGCGTCTACGTCTTTCTCGTCTTGCAGGGCGTCCAGGGCCAGCGGGCTGTTGCTGGCCTGGAGCATCCCGGCGCGCGCCTTTTTCTCCTGCTCCAGCAGGCGCTGGGCCTGGCTGCGCTGGTCGGGCGTGAGTTGCTGGTCGAGTTGCTGCAGCAGTTCGCTGGACTGCGGCGTCGGGTTGACCTGGGCGAGCTGGGCGAATACCCAGGCGTTGCCGGTGTTCTGGCGGATGCCGTGGCCTTCGCTGTAGAGCTGGGCCAGGGCGTAGTCGGCACTGAGCTGGCCGCCACGGGCGGCACTGAGCAGGTGGTCGACGGCCTTCTGCGGCTCGACATGGCCCAGGTAGCCGCGGCGGTAGAGCTGGCCGAGGTAGTAGTGGGCGCTGATTTCGCCGGCGTCGGCGGCGGCCTGCAGGTGTTGCTCGGCCTTCACGGCATCGGCCGGGACGCTCTTGCCTTCGTAGTAGAGGCGGCCCAGCAGCAGTTCGGCGCGGGGCTGCTCGGCTTCGCGGCCCTTGTCGATGTAGGCCATCAGCTGGTCGGTGTCGCCCAGTTCGGGGAAGTCGTAGAGCAGTTGCGCAAGGCTGACCCAGGATGCCGGGTTGGCCGGGGCGACGTGTTCGAGCAGGTCCTTGGCGGTTTTTTCGTCGGTCTGGCCGAGGCTGCGGTCGGCGAGCACGCGGGCGACGCTGTCGACCCGTGTCGCAGGCACCGCGTTGCGGGCATAGGCGGCCTTGAGCTGGTCGAGCAGGGCGGCCTGCTGGTCGGGTTGGGCGCGCTTCTGGTAGACCGTGGCCAGCTCCACGTAGCAGATGTCAGTGGTGTTCAGCGCGGCCTTGCAGATCTTCTCCACCTCGCCCAGGTGCTGGTCGTAGGTGCCTTGGGTGCGGTACAGCAGCACCTGGGCCAGGCCCGCCTCGGGGTTGCCAGCGGCGCGCCATTGGTCGATCTGTTGCTGGGCATTGATGTTCGGGAAGCTCTGTGGGTACTGCAGGTAGAGCATCGCCAGCGGGATCAGGGTGTTGCCCTCACCTTGCCTGGCCGCGAGCTTGAGCAGGGTTTCGGCCTCCTCGCGTTCGGCCTGGGTGCTGTCGGGCTTGGCCACCAGCAGGCGGCCCAGGCGTGCCTGGGCACGTGGCGAGGAGGCGGCCGCGGCGCGGTAGGTGGCTTCGGCCTGCTTGAGCTGGGCCGGGTCGCGGGTGCCGACCTGGATATCGGCCAGGCCCACCTGTGCGTCGCTGTAGCCCAGGTCGGCGAGTGCCTTGTAGTTGGCCTCGGCGGTGGCGGTGTCGCCACGTTTGAGGGCCTCGTTGGCCAGGCGCTGGTCAGGCAGGCCGACGCAGCCGGCCAGGGTGATGGCCAGCACGCAGAGCCCGAGAACCTTGTGGGAGCGGGCTTGCCCGCGAATGGCCGGGAGCTGCGATGAAGGTGTGCCTGCTGGCCCCTTCGCGGGCAAGCCCGCTCCCACAGGAGCACAGGTGTAATTGTTCGGGGTCATCGTCCTATCCCCCTCAGAGCCCGCGGGCCACGGCCTTGTCGATCAGCCAGTTCAGCGATGGACCGCGGTCGCTGTTCACCGAAGCCGGGCGGCCGGCCAGCTCTGCAGGCAGCGACTCGTCAGGCTTGATCTGCACGCGAATGTCCGAAGCCAGGTTGTCGTTGTCCAGGCTGGCGCTGCCAACGATCACACCGGTGCGCACGTTGTCTTCGCCGGCGATCTGGAAGTTGACCCGGGTACCTGGCTTGACCTCGTCGAACTGGCGATAGCTGAAGCGCGCCTCGACCATCGGGTTGGTGGTGCGCGGGATCAGTTGGTAAACCGCCTGCCCCTTGCTGGCGTACTGGCCGTCATCCACCAACTGGCGGGCGACCACGCAATCACAGGGGCTGGTGAGGGTGCCGGAAAGCTGCTTGCCGAACAGCTCCTCGACCTTGGCAGGCTCCAGTTGCGAGTCGTCCAGATGGCCCTTGAGCAGGTCGAGCATGCTGGTGTTGAAGGTCGCCAGCGGCGCGCCCTTGACCACCTGCGCACCGTTCTCCACCAGGCTCTGCATGCTGCCGTCGCGGGGCATGGTGACGTTGGTGGTCGGTACCGCGACCACGCCGGCCTCGGCGTGGCTGACGAAGTACAGGCCGTACAGTGACTTGGCGACGAAGCCGAAGGCGGCGATGCCGACCACGAACACGCCCAGCGTGACGGTGACGGCACGCAGGCGACCGAAGGCGCTGAGGCCCGAGCCCGAATCCTTCTGCTTGCGCGCCTTGGTGAAGTTGTCGCGCTGCAGGGTACTGAGCACGTCACCGACGCTGATCAGCTCACCGGACAGGTGGGAGGTGATGATGTGGCGCAGGGTCGCGATATCACGCGGTTCCAGGTTCTGGAATTCGACACCGGTGCGGCCGCTTTGTGGATCGCTCGAGCGCACCAGGAACTCGATGTCCATCGACAGCCCCAGGTTGTCGACCACGAACTGCAGGCGACCACGCACGACATCGCCGACCGGAAGGGCTTTTTTGGCATGGAACGACAGACCACCGGCGGAGAGGTCGTCGACCTTCACATCCTGCGGCTGGCGCTCGCTGTCCAGATAGCGCAGCTTGGCCGGGATGCGCACCCGGGCGTGCTGGCGCTGGGCTTCGGACTCATGCACGACGTTGACGTTCACGGCGGTATTCATGGTGATTTGTTCCTGTTGGATCGATCCGGGTTGGGCTCACACGACCATGAACAGCACAGCGACGAAGATGCTGGCGGCCGAGAAGGTCATGGTCCGAGAGGACCAGGTGTTGAACCATTGTTGAAAGCTGGCGAGGTCACGTTTCAGGGCAGTCGGCTGGCGGGTCCAGGACTGCTTGTCGAGGCGGAAGAACACGTAGATCTTCATCAGTGCGCCGACGATCTGGTTGTAATAGAGGATCAGCGGGTAGGCCGGGCCGACGCTGTGGCCCGAGCACAGCAGCATGATGGTGAGGATCAGGCGGGTGATGCCGATCCACAGCAGGTACACCAGCAGGAACTGCAGGCCGAACTTGAAGCTGGCGATCACCGCCACGGTCAGGCCCAGCAGGCTGGTCCACATCGACACACGCTGGTCGAGCAGCACGATGCTGGTGAACAGCCCCAGGCGCTTGAGGCCCAGGCCCAGGGCACGGGAGTTCTGCCGCAGGTTGTTGCCGTACCAGCGGTACATCAGCTTGCGGCTGGCCTTGACGAAGCTCTTCTCCGGCGGATGCTCGACCGTGTTGATCGCCGCGTCCGGCACGTAGAAGGTGTCGTAGCCCAGGCGCATCAGGCTGAACCAGCTCGACTTGTCGTCGCCGGTGAGGAACTTGAAGCGGCCCAGGCGCCAGTGCATCAGCGAGTCACTTTCGACGTCGGCGATGAACTCAGGGTTGGTGACCACGCTTGCGCGGAACATCGACATGCGCCCGGTCATGGTCAGCACGCGCTTGGACAGCGCCATTGAGCACATGTTGATGTGGCGCTGGGCGAAGCGCAGCTTGTGCCACTCGCTCATGATGTAGCCGCCGCGCACTTCGCAGAATTCGTTGGTGGTCAGGCCACCGACATTGGGGTAGAGCTTGAACCAGGGCACGGTCTTGCGTACCACGCCATCGGCCAGCACGGTGTCGCCGTCGATCACCGCGACCACCGCGTTTTCGTCCGGCAGCATCCGCGAGATGGCGCGAAAACCGTAGGCCAGGCCGTCGCGCTTGCCGGTACCGGCGATGCGCACGAAGTCCAGGGCGACGTGTTCGGGCGGGTTGAACTTGGCCCACAGGCTCTTGACCAGCAGCTCGTCGGACTTCTCCACCAGCGAGCAGACCACGGTGGTCGGATAGCCGCATTCGATCGCTTCGCGGATCACCGAGCTGTACACCTGGGCGGTGGTCAGCGCATCGATGCGAAAGCTGGTGACCATCAGGTACACGTGCGACGGTTCGGCTGCCTTGCCCAGCTTCTGCACCTTGCGGCGCAGGTAGGGGTAGACCAGGTACAGGAAGATCATGCCGCGGATGAAATGGGTGGCGCCCATGGAGTAGCGCCAGATGCCGACTGCGCCGACCAGGAAGATGAAGTGCTTCGATTGCGAATCGAAGATATCGCTGGGCAGGGCCAGGGCGATCAGCATGAGCAGGCTCATGTAGAGCAGCCATCCGGCGCACTGCAACAGCACTGTCTGGAGCCTTTGCATGTTCAGCATCCGTCGCGAGAATCAGGGAAGTGCGGGGCCGGCCGGCCCCGCGTCGGGCTGGCTTACCAGCAGATGCCTTCGGTGCGGGTGAGGGTGCTGGTGGGCTTGCTCATGAAGCCGACCAGGTCGATCACCTGCTTGCCTTCCGGCGCCTGCTGGGCCAGGGCACGGAACTGCTCGTCGCGGTTGCCGAGGATGATGATGTCGGCGCCATCGACCACCTGCTGGAAGTCGGCGTTGAGCAGCGACGAGACATGCGGGATCTTCGACTCGATGTAGTCCTTGTTGGCGCCGTGGACACGGGCGTACTCGACGTTCTGGTCGTAGATGTTCAGCTCGTAGCCCTTGCCGATCAGGCGCTCGGCCAGTTCCACCAGCGGGCTTTCGCGCAGGTCGTCGGTGCCGGCCTTGAAGCTCAGGCCGAGCAGGGCGATCTTGCGCTTGTCGTGGCTTTCGATGATGTCGAAGGCGTTCTGCACCTGCGACGCGTTGCTGCGCATCAGCGAGTCGAGCAGAGGCGCCTTCACGTCGAGGCTGGCAGCGCGATAGGTGAGGGCGCGCACGTCCTTGGGCAGGCACGAACCGCCGAAGGCGAAGCCTGGGCGCATGTAGTACTGCGACAGGTTCAGGGCCTTGTCCTGGCAGACCACGTCCATCACTTCGCGACCATCGACGCCGACCGCCTTGGCGATGTTGCCGATCTCGTTGGCGAAGGTCACCTTGGTGGCGTGCCAGACGTTGCAGGTGTACTTGATCATTTCGGCCACTTCGATCGGCTTGCGGATGATCGGGGCGTCGAGCTCTTCGTAGATCGCCTGCAGCACGTCGCCGCTGGCGCTGTCCAGTTCGCCGATGACAGTCATCGGAGGCTGGTCGTAGTCCTTGATCGCGGTACTTTCGCGCAGGAACTCGGGGTTGACCGCCACGCCGAAATCGACGCCGGCCTTCTTGCCCGAGCAGTCCTCGAGGATCGGGATCACCACGTTCTTCACGGTGCCTGGCAGCACGGTGCTGCGCACCACGATGGTGTGGCGGCGGGTGGTGTCGCGCAGCACATAGCCGATCTCGCGGCACACCGATTCGATGTATTCCAGGCCCAGGTCGCCGTTCTTCTTGCTCGGGGTGCCGACGCAGATCATCGACACGTCGCTGGCGCGGATCGCCTCGGCGAAGTCGGTGGTGCCACGCAGGCGACCATTGGCGATGCCTTGCTGCAGGAGTTGCTCCAGACCCGGCTCGACGATTGGCGACTTGCCCTGGTTGATCAGGTCGATCTTGGTGGTGGACACGTCCACACCAATCACTTCATGGCCCCTTGCCGACAGGCAACCTGCACAGACGGCACCCACGTAACCCAAACCAAAGATGCTGATACGCATCGTATTCACCTCGTGTGTTTATCACGCCGACTCTTTCGAAGAGTCGGACCGGGTTGATTGACCTGCTTTTACGGGCGCACGGATCCATGGCGAATTGACACTTCACCGAACGCAGGCATGAATGAATCCGGAGCGCAAACCGTTGTGCGCTCAAACTTGGCAGTAAAAGGCCAGTTATTAAAAGGCGTGCCCTGAGATGCAGCCGTCTTTATTGCAACGCGTTATCGGGTGCGCTGCTGTGCTTGTATTTTCAAGTGAATAAATCCTTTGAAATCAACCACTAGGACGATTAGTAAGGGGCGCGTATCTCCTGCTTGGACAGGCCGCTCGGGTATACCGAGGCGGTAGTCGAAGTTATCAGTGCAGGTATTGAGTACCTGCCAGTTGTCATCTGTAAGTCATCTCTCACGTTGCACGCTCGTGATTCGTTACGGGTGCTATGAGCGATCTGCGAAGGGAGAAGTTCCGGGGTGAGTGCAGGGCAGATGAAAGATTTCTAAATATTTTTTAAGCGCTAAATACTTTCAATCTGATAGCACGGATGGGTTTCGCCCCTGTATATAAAGGGCGAGATCAAGATGAGATGGTTATATGCCAGTATCGGAAAAATTTTTTCAAAATTCGTCAAAAAACTACGAACGGTCTTATGGCGTTTGGCGATAACCTCGGGTTCGTCTATTTTTTGGCGCCAGTAATTTGGCTTTTTGAGCGGGTCTTTCAGCGGTGCGGTACCTGTAGGAGCGGGCTTGCCCGCGAAAAGAACACCGCGCTGCCTGGCACGGGCTATGCCCGTGTTCGCGGGCAAGCCCGCTACACAGGGAGATTGGGCTGGCCTTTAGATTTAACGCAAGACAGTTGCCCCTGCAAGCTCCAGGGCTAGTCAGCCGGGTGATCGCGCAGAAACACCAGGTGGTCAGGCTTCGATTGCTCGGCGCTGTAGTAGTACCCCTGCACATCGAAGCGCTTGAGCTGCTCGGGATCGTTGATGCGCTCCTGGATCACGAAGCGGCTCATCAGGCCGCGGGCCTTCTTGGCGTAGAAGCTGATGATCTTGTACTGGCCGTTCTTCAGGTCCTTGAAGTCGACGTTGATCACCCGCGCATTCAGGGCGTTCTTCTTCACGGCACTGAAGTACTCGTTGCTGGCCAGGTTCAGCAGCAGGTCATCGCCCTGTTCGGCCAGGGCCTGGTTCAGCCATTCGCTGATGCGCGTGCCCCAGAAGGCGTAGAGGTCCTTGCCGCGTGCGTTGGCGAGCTTGGTGCCCATTTCCAGGCGATAGGGCTGCATCAGGTCCAGTGGGCGCAGCAGCCCATAGAGGCCCGAGAGCATGCGCAGGTGTTGCTGGGCGTAGCTGAAATCGTCTTCGCCAAGGGTTTCGGCGTCCAGGCCCGTGTACACATCGCCCTTGAACGCCAGCAGCGCCTGCTTGGCGTTGGCGGGGGTGAAGTCTGGGGTCCAACTGCCGAAGCGCGCGGCATTGAGGCCGGCGAGCTTGTCGGACAGGTGCATCAGCTCGGCGATCTCGGCCGGCGACAGCTCGCGCAGTTGGGTGATCAACGTCTGCGAATCGTCCAGGTACTGCGGCAGGGTGTGGCGCTGGGTTACCGGCGGGGTGTCGTAGTCGAGGGTCTTGGCGGGGGAAATCACCGTCAGCATGGGGTCGGCTCCTGAGATCGTCGGCGACGATTCTACGGGGCCAGCAGGGCAACGCCAAACTATGCTGACGATAGTCACAGACCATCGCCGGGGCAGGCGCTATAGTGCGCATCATCCGTTTAGGGAGAACCGATCGTGCGCATTGCCTTCGCCGTGCTGGCCGGGTTGTTCAGCCTGGCTGTGCAGGCCGCCCCGTCCAATTCCGTCAGCTTCGACCGCAGCCATTGGCCCGAGCAGCTCGACAGCCCGGTGCTGTTCGACGTGGCATCGCGCGCACAGATCCTCTCCTTCGCCCAGGTGCTGCATGAAAGCGAGATGCTCGATGAGCGCGCCCTGGCGGCGCGCCTGGGGTTGCGGCAGATCAACCTGGCGGTGATTCGTTCGGTGCGGGCGCGCATGTGGCAGCGGTTGTGGGAAAACTTCCAGCAGGCCCAGCTCAGTTGCGAGCAGGATGCCTCGTTCTGCTATCCGCTGGACTCGATGGCGGATTTGCGTACGCGTTCGGCAACGTTCGCTACAGATGTCGGCGAATTCTACAAGCAGTGGGTCGAGCCCAGTCATCAGTTCAATGTCCGCTACCTCGACGAACAGTTGCGCAAGGCAGCGTTGTTTCCACAGACCAGCAGCGAGATCGAGCGGTTGTCTAGCCGCGAGCGCAATGGCGATGAACTCAACGATCGGATGTTCCTGCTGACGTTCGGCGGCGGCCCCGGCCCGGTCGGCAGCAACACGGATCTGCTCACTGATTACCTGCGCCGGCAAAAGCTGGGCGCCACCTTCTTCGTGCTGGGCAACCGCGTGCAGCAGCGCCGCGACATGGCCCAGGGGGGGAATGTCGCGGCGCTTTACGCCGGGCAGTGCGTGGGGATTCAGGGCTGGGAGTATCGCTCCCACGCCCAGTGGCAGGGCTGGCAGGACTCCCTGCGGCGCAGCCAGGCGCAGGTGCAGGGTTTGATGCCCGAGCAGTACGTGCCGCTGTTCCGCCCGCCCTATGGGCAGCGCCGCGCCGACGGCGAGGCGTTCATGGCGGCGCAAGGGCTGCAGGTGTCACTGTGGGACATCGACGCCCAGGACGACAGCGCGCTGGATGCCGAGAAGTCGGCCCAGCGGGTGATGACCTTGATGCTGCTATGGCGCAAGGGTGTGATTCAGTTCCACGACACCCTGCCCAAGGCACAGCCGGCGCTGGAATGGCTGTTGCAGCACACGGCGCAGAGCGGGATCGGGTGGCAGGATTGCATGGAATATGCGCATCTGCGCTAGGCATGAAATCCAGAGTCCAACATTGACTGTAGTCCCCCGTCACCTTATCGCCAAGCGCGGATCGTCATTCGGCAAAATAAACTTCACCGGAGCGTAAAAAGTCTTTTTTCCGTCACGCCTTTTGCGGTATGAAGGAATCGGACAGCCGATTCCTGCAGCACAGGTGGCGTCATCCAGGCCCTCCTTGCCAGGTGCGCTCCCCGCCCGTAACGACGCGGATACGGGGAGAACGGCGGTCACTCTGCGGTGCAGCCGAGCTGTGCCGTCCTGCTTTCACATAAGGTGACCGAGTATGGATGACCAAGGACGCAACCCTTCCTCCAACCAGCCAATCCTGTATGTGCTCGATACCAACGTCCTGATTCACGATCCCAACGCTTTGCTCAACTTCGAGGAGCACCACGTCGCCATACCGATGACGGTGCTGGAGGAACTCGACAAGCTCAAGACCGGTAAACAATCCATCGCCGCCGAATGTCGCCAGGCCATTCGCCTGATCGACCAGACCCTCGGCGATGCATCACCCACCGATGTCGAACAAGGGGTGCCGATCCAGCGTGGCAAGGGCGGGCCGAAGGGCTTCCTGTCGATCCTGATGAGCCCGCGCAACGAACCCAACCGGCTGCTGCCGGAGAACCTCAACGACAACATCATCATCAACCAACTGCTGGAGCTGCGCGCCAGGCGGGCTGACCTGGACGTGGTGCTGGTCACCAAAGACATCAACATGCGCCTGAAGGCGCGTGCCTGTGGCATCGCTGCCGAGGACTACAGCACCGACCAACTGGTCGATGATGTGTCCCTGCTCTCGAAGGGCTACCACTCGGTCACCGGCTCATTCTGGGACCGGGTCAGCAAGGTCGACACCCGCCAGGAACGGGGCCGTACCTGGCATCGCGTACAACTGATCGATAACTTGCCGGCCGTGCACGTCAATGAGTTCATCATCGACGAGCAAGGCTTCGTTGGTTGGATCAAGGGCATTCGCGAGAACGAACTGCTGTTGCTCGACCTGCACCAGGAGCCGCTGCTGCATCAGGAAGCCTGGGGTCTCAAGCCCCGCGACATCCACCAGAGCCTGGCGCTGTTCGCCCTGCTCGATCCAGACATCCACCTGGTCAATCTCACCGGCGCGGCCGGTTCGGGCAAAACCATCCTGGCCTTGGCCGCTGCCATCGAGCAGACCATGGTCAGCAAGCGCTACCGGCGTATCATCGCCACCCGCAGCGTGCAGGGGCTGGACCAGGAGATCGGCTTCCTGCCGGGCACCGAGGCGGAGAAGATGGAGCCCTGGCTGGGCGCCATCACCGACAACCTCGAGGCGTTGCACATGGATGACGAAAGCACCCACGGCAGTGTCGAGTACATCCTCGAACGGGTGCCGCTGCAGTTCAAGTCGCTGAACTACATTCGTGGGCGCAGCTTCCAGCAGAGCCTGATCCTGATCGACGAATGCCAGAACCTCACCCCGCACCAGATGAAGACCATCATCACCCGTGCAGGCTCTGGCTCCAAGGTGGTCTGCCTGGGCAACCTGGCGCAGATCGACACCCCCTACCTGTCCGCGACCAGCTCGGGCCTGACCTACCTGACCGAGCGCTTCAAGGACTTCCCCCATGGCGTGCACATCACCTTGCAGGGTGTGCCGCGCTCGGTGCTGGCCGAGTACGCCGAGTCGCATCTGTAGGCCCGGCTGGCTCATTCGCAGGCAAGCCCGCTTCCACACGGTTGTGGGGGCGGGCAAGCCCGGTGATGAGGCCGAAGCTGCCGACACATTCCCCTGCGCAAACCTGACCCACAGGTTTACACTCTGCTTTCCCTTCACAGGAGCAGAGCAGTGCTGACTCATCTCGATTCCCAGGGGCGCGCCAACATGGTCGACGTCACTGAAAAGGCCGTGACCGCACGCGAGGCGATCGCCGAAGCGCGGGTGCGCATGTTGCCGCAGACCTTGCGGATGATCGTCGATGGCGAGCACCCCAAGGGTGACGTGTTCGCCGTGGCGCGCATCGCTGGCATTCAGGCGGCGAAGAAGACCAGCGACCTGATCCCGCTGTGCCATCCGCTGATGCTCACCAGCGTCAAGGTGGAGCTGGCTGGCGAAGGCGAAGATGTGGTGCATATCGTTGCCCGCTGCAAGCTGGCCGGGCAAACCGGTGTGGAGATGGAGGCGCTTACCGCTGCCAGCGTCGCGGCGCTGACGATCTACGACATGTGCAAGGCCGTGGACAAGGGCATGATAATCGAGCAGGTGCGCCTGCTGGAGAAGGTCGGCGGCAAGAGCGGCCACTACAAGGTGGAGGGGTGATGAAGATCAAGGCCCTCTATTTTGCCCGTTACCGTGAGGTGCTTGGCGTCGATGCCGAGCGCCTGGAAGGGGATTTCAAGGTGCTCGACGATGTGCGCCAGGCGCTGGTGGCCAAAGGCGGCGTTTACGCCGTATTGGCCGAGCAGAACCTGATGTGCGCGCGCAACGAAGAGCTGTGCAGGCTCGATGAACCGGTCGAGGACGGCGATGAGCTCGCCTTCTTCCCGCCGGTGACCGGAGGTTGAGCATGGGCGTACGGGTACAGCAGGCGGCGTTCGACCCCGGTGCCGAAGTCAATGCCATGCACGCTGCCAATGTGGGCGTGGGCGCGGTGGTCGGGTTCGTCGGTTATGTGCGCGACTTCAACGACGGTCGCGAGGTGGCGGGGATGTTTCTCGAGCACTACCCGGGCATGACCGAGAAGGCCCTGGCCAAGATCCTGGTCGAGGCCGAGCAGCGCTGGCCCTTGCTCAAGGTCGAGGTGCTGCACCGCATCGGGGCGCTGGAGCCGGGTGAGCCGATCGTGTTCGTGGGGGTTGCCAGCGCGCATCGGCAGGCCGCGTTCGATGCCTGCAACTTCATCATGGATTACTTGAAGACCCGGGCGCCGTTCTGGAAGAAGGAGAACACTCAGGAAGGGCCGAGGTGGGTCGAAGGCAAGCAGAGTGATCAGGAGGCTGCTGGGCGCTGGTAGAACCTCTGTTTGATGGCCGGGGCGTTGCCCCGGTTC
>NZ_JABWRO010000092.1:0-24477 GCF_014268985.1 Pseudomonas sp. RW10S2
GCCTGTGACCAGGCAGCGGGTTTTGTTCATTCAGGCCGCGTGCTTATTCAGCCAGGACCTGACCGATGGTCGGATCCTTGAACAGCCGGGTCAGCGCATCGCTGAGTACGTCGCTGACCAGCTTGGTGTTGGTTTCCTGGTTCGGCGCCATGCCGAAACGCTGGTCGAGAGAAGCGCCATAGCGGCCGCTGTAGCGACGGTTGGCGTTGGACACGTCGGCACGGAAGGTGGCACCGATGGTGGCCTCGGTCACGTACATCTTGTCCTTGGGCGACTGGTACTTCAGCTCGGCCAGGGTCACGGTCAGCTGTGGCGCGCTGCCGGCACCCGAGGTGGGGGTGAAGCCGAGCAGGCGTACTGCCGCTTCGGCCTGGGCCTGCAGCTTGGGCACCACGTCATTGCCGTTGACGGTAATGGTGCTGGTCTCCGGGTACATGCCACCCCGTGTGCCCAGCGACTGCGAAGCACGGCCGTCGACCACCCGCACGACCACCGGCTGGCCACGACCTACCGGATTGAGCTGAGCGGTGAGCTTGGGTTGCGGGCTGAGTTGCTGCGGGCTGTGTGCACAGCCGACCAGGCTCAGGGTGGCCACCGCCATCAAACCGAACAACAGACGTTGCAGCATGCGCATTTCTCCAGAAAAAGCGGCAAAGGCCCACAGTATACCCAGCCTGGAGCAAGCCAGTCATCGGCCCGCAGCTGCTGTCACAATGGTTTCATGGCCACGGCGCTATCCTTGCCCCAGCCCGATCAAACAGGACTCGCCGCCATGGCCTCGCTCTGGACTCTGCTCTTCCAACGCCCGCGCCACACCACCTACGCCCGTCTCGACAGCGACGGCAAATGCCTGGCCTTCAAGCAGTGCCACCAGGCACCCAGCGGCAGTGGCTGGGTCCAGGTCAGCGAAGCACACCTGGGCTGGCTGGGCCATCCGCTGCCCAACAGTGCCCGGATTTGCGTACCTGCAAGCCGCCGTTGGCAGCAACGCATCCTCCCGGCCTGACAAACGCTGCAATAAAAACCCAAGAAGAACGACCTTTCTGCCCGCGACCTCGTTATAATCTCCCCCCGATTATAAGGACGTCTCCTGATCGGGCCCCGCACTCGCCGCTTGACCCCGGCACCTTCACCGCTTCGCCCACAGAGAGCCTTCCACTCAGGTCTTGCATTGGCTGTCGTGCCTGCTGTCTCTGGCCGTCTGCTGCGCATGAACCTGCGGGTTGCCACCGCGCAGTCCACTTTTGAGGTTCACGACTCCAAAAGAGCGTGAAAAAACGGTTTTTCACAACTTCACGAGAGTGTGGCGAGCAAATGAACAGTCTGGCATGTGCAAAAGCGGCAGATACGTCTCGAACAGCCCTGAACAGACGGCAAAAGCGCTCATCCTGGATGGGAGCCTGAGGCCGGTCCATAACGCACGACGGAACACTTGACCATAAGTCGAATTGCCGCACCCGTGGCAAATGGCGTTCAATTATCGAACACCCAAGACTGATTGGCGGTGTCCGCGGAAGTTGCAAGAACTGCGAAGAGTCGGACATGGCGATCCTGGCCAACCCAGGGGTCCTATGCTGTCAATTAGGTGCTGTAGATTGTGGAGACGCGTTAATGGCGCAGAACGAATCGGTTGATGTGGTACTGGTAGGCGCGGGCATCATGAGTGCCACCCTGGCCGTACTGCTCAAGGAGCTGGACCCTGCGATCAAGCTGGAAGTCGTCGAGGCGATGGACTCCGGGGCCGCGGAAAGCTCCAACCCCTGGAACAACGCCGGGACCGGCCACGCCGGCCTG
This sequence comes from Pseudomonas sp. RW10S2, assembly GCF_014268985.1. Classification (NCBI taxonomy): domain Bacteria; kingdom Pseudomonadati; phylum Pseudomonadota; class Gammaproteobacteria; order Pseudomonadales; family Pseudomonadaceae; genus Pseudomonas; species Pseudomonas sp. RW10S2. Next base: position 1,795 of record NZ_JABWRO010000092.1, read on the forward strand.
TGCGAGCTGAACTATACGCCCCAGGCCGCCGATGGCAGCATCGACATCAAGAAGGCCGTGCACATCAATACCCAGTTCGAGGTGTCCCGCCAGTTCTGGGCCTACCTGAGCAGAAAAGGCGGCTTCGGCTCGGCGCGCGACTTCATCAATCCCGTGCCGCACCTGAGCTATGTCGAAGGTGACAAGGGTGTGCAATTCCTCAAGAAGCGCTTCGAGCTGCTCAAGCAGCACCACGCGTTCTCCGAGATGGAATACACCGAAGACAAGGCGCTGATGAACGAATGGATGCCCCTGATGATGCCTGGTCGCCCGGCCGACCAGCACATTGCGGCCACCCGCGTGCTCAAGGGCACCGACGTCAACTTCGGCGCCCTGACCAACAAGCTGCTCAAGCTGCTGGGCGACAGCCCCAATGCCCAGGTCAAGTACAGCAAGAAGGTCACCGGCCTGCGCCGTAAAGGTGACGGCTGGACCGTGAGCATCAAGGACGTCAACAGCGGCAACAGCCGTGAAGTCGACGCCCGCTTCGTCTTCCTCGGCGCTGGTGGCGCGGCGCTGCCGCTGCTGCAAGCGTCGGGCATCCCGGAAAGCAAGGGGTTCGGCGGTTTCCCGGTGAGCGGCCAGTGGCTGCGCTGCGACAATCCGGAAATCGTCAAGCAGCACCAGGCCAAGGTCTACAGCCAGGCCGCGGTCGGTGCCCCGCCAATGTCGGTGCCACACCTCGACACCCGCGTGGTCGATGGCAAGAAATCCCTGCTGTTCGGCCCTTACGCCGGCTTCACCACCAAGTTCCTCAAGCATGGCTCGTTCATGGACCTGCCGCTGTCGGTGCGCATGGGCAACATCGGCCCGATGCTGGCGGTAGCCCGCGACAACATGGACCTGACCAAGTACCTGGTCAGCGAAGTGATGCAGTCGATGGAGCAGCGCCTGGAATCGCTTCGCCGCTTCTACCCCGAAGCCAAAGCCGAGGACTGGCGCCTGGAAGTGGCCGGCCAGCGCGTGCAGATCATCAAGAAGGATCCGAAGAAAGGCGGCATCCTGCAGTTCGGCACCGAGCTGGTCTCGGCCGCCGATGGCAGCCTGGCTGCGCTGCTTGGCGCCTCGCCGGGCGCCTCGGTAACCGTCTCGATCATGCTCGAACTGATCGAGCGCTGCTTCCCCGAGCAAGCGAAGGGCGCCTGGGCTGCCAAGCTCAAGGAAATCTTCCCGGCTCGCGAGAAGGCCCTGGCCACCGATGCCGCGCTGTACCACAAGATCAGCGCCGACAACGACGTGGCCCTGGACCTGGCGCAAAACAGCCCGGCCAAGCACTACGCCTGAAATGGCTGAAACGAAAAAACGCCCCGAGGGGCGTTTTTTTGTGCCTGCAATCCCTGCCCGCGAAAAGGGCAGACTGGAGGATCAGCCGCGGGCGTTGGCGATGACCTCGATGTACTCCGGCGCATTGCGCTGGTCGGCGATCGTTTCGGCGAAGGTCTTGCCGTGCTCGTCCTTGCCATCGACGTCGTATCCGGCCTCGACGAAGAAGCCAACGAAACGCTCGAAGTCGTCGATGCGCAGGCCACGGTAGGCCTTGATCAGCTTGTGATGCGACGGCGAGGTCAGGCCATCGGCCGGCTCGAACTGAAGGAACGTCTTGATGTAGTCGTCGCTGATCTCGTCACCGATAACCTGCTTCTTGTCTTTACGCATTGCCGACTCCAACTGGGCCATCACGGGCATTTCAAAGGCGGGCAGTGTACCGCTGGCAGCCCGTGCGCCTCAACGCGTACGTACGGTTCCGGTGTGCAGGTCGGCCCAGACGTGGCCGTTGGCGTAACTGAGGAACTGTACGTACAGCGTCTCGTTGCGCAGCAGGTCCATGATCACCCGGTAATCGGCCTGTGGATAATTCAGCGTAAGGGTGCGGGACTTGTCATCGTAGGTCGGCCGCTTGAGGCTCTTGCCGCCCTCGCCGTCGAAGGTGACCAGCACCTGCCCGATAGTTGCCCCCTTGCTCAAGGGCTTGCCCTTCAGGCGCAAGGTCAGGGACGAGGTGATGGGAATCGGCTGCTGGTTGGACTGACGCTGGGCACCGACCACCACCGAGTAGTCGGTGACCTGCAGCAGTTGTTGCGACTCGGGTTCTTCCTGGCGCAGCGAGAGGTCATCAGGCGGAAGGAACTGGCTGTGCAAGGGGGCTGCCGACAGCGGCAGGCTCAGCGCCAGCAGAAGGGGAAAGATCGCACGCATGAGAGGCTCCTTGGCAGAGGGGAGCACTCTAGCACGCCTGATCGACCGCTACTGTCAGCGCGCGCTCAATCGAACTGCGCGCGCATCCAGGCCTGGTACTGCGCCACCCCGTCCTCGCCCTCGCGCGGTGCCCAGTAGGCATGCTCGCCCTCGCCCACCGGGCGGTAGGGGCCGGACTTGCACTCGAACAGGATGCTGTCATCTCCGAGCACCACCAACCCGTGATAGGTGCCGGGCGCCAGGTCGACCCCCAGGCAATCACCGCCGGCTTCGAGCACACGCTTGTCGCACACCGCGCCCTGCTCATCGAAGATCAGCAGCCCCAGACGCCCCTTGAGCACCACCAGCGCCTCGGCCTTGTCATCCTTCAGATGACGGTGTGGCGGAATGTAGGTGTTCGTCTGCAAGCCGACTGCCATGCGATGGCAAGGCTCTTCCATCTCATGGAAATTGTGGTGCTGGCGACCACGCGGGTTGCTGGCAGCCTTGGCGGCCAGCCCGTCGAACAACGTCTTGTCGATGAAGGCAGGCTGGCGCATGGCTCACATGCCCTTTACGGCGAAGATGCCATTGGCGTTGCGCCAGTAGCCCTTGTAGTCCATGCCATAACCGAAGATATAGCGATCGACGCACGGCAGGCCGACGTAGTTGGCCTTCAAGTCCGGGCTGGCCTTGCGGTCGTGGTCCTTGTCGATCAGCACCGCGGTGTACACCGAACGCGCGCCGGCATGCTTGCAGAAGTCGATGATGGCGCTGAGGGTGTGGCCTTCGTCGAGGATGTCATCGACGATCAGCACATCGCGATCGATGAACGAGATCTCCGGCTTGGCCTTCCAGAACAGCTCACCGCCGCTGGTCTGGTTGCGGTAGCGGGTCGCGTGCAGGTACGAGGCCTCCAGCGGGAACTGCAGGTGGGTCAGCAGCTTGCCGGCGAAGATCAGGCCGCCGTTCATCACGCAGAAGACTACCGGGTTCTTGTCGTGCAGGTCCTTGCAGATCTGCTCGCCGACCTGGGCGATGGCCGCTTCGACCTGGGCTTCGTTGTACAGGCAATCGGCCTCGCTCATCACTTGGCGGATATGCTCGAGATCGGCGGACATGGCGCTCTCCAGGAGGTGCATTTTGGAAAAGCGGGCAAAGGTACGCATCCGCTCGTCCCAGATCAAGCATTTATGGACTAACGTGCTCAATGACTGCACGACAGCAAGGACTGAATAGATTAACCTAGCGCGGTTTTTTTGCCCGCCCCCCGGAGCCTTCCCCTATGCCTACTCGTGAGATCCGCCATCCGCTGATCCGCCACAAGCTCGGCCTGATGCGCCGTGCCGATATCAGCACCAAGAATTTTCGCGAACTCGCCCAGGAAGTCGGTGCGCTCCTGACCTACGAAGCCACCAAAGACCTGCCGCTGGAAACCTACGAGATCGACGGTTGGTGCGGCAAGGTCCAGGTCGAGAAGATCGCCGGCAAGAAGATCACCGTGGTCCCGATCCTGCGTGCCGGTATCGGCATGCTCGACGGCGTGCTCAGCCTGGTCCCGGGCGCCAAGGTCAGTGCCGTGGGCGTAGCCCGCAACGAGGAAACCCTCGAAGCGCACACCTATCTTGAAAAACTCGCCCCCGACATCAATCAGCGCCTGGCGCTGATCATCGACCCGATGCTGGCTACCGGCGGTTCGATGGTCGCCACCATCGAGCTGCTGAAGAAAGCCGGCTGCAAGGAAATCCGCGCGATGGTCCTGGTCGCGGCGCCCGAAGGCATCGAGGTGGTCGAGAAAGCCCATCCGGACGTGCAGATCTACACCGCGTCCATCGACGAGCGCCTGAACGAGCATGGCTATATCGTGCCGGGCCTGGGCGATGCCGGCGACAAGATCTTCGGCACCAAGCAGAAGGACGCCTGAACATGCAGGACGGCTTCAACGACCCGCTGTGGCGCCAGGTCGTCTCGGGCGCGCAGATGCTCTTCGTGGCATTCGGCGCGCTGGTGCTCATGCCGCTGATCACGGGCCTGGATCCTAACGTGGCACTGTTCACCGCGGGCCTCGGCACCTTGCTGTTCCAGCTGGTCACGGGCCGTCAGGTGCCTGTATTCCTGGCCTCGAGCTTCGCCTTCATCACCCCGATCATCCTCGCCAAGGGCCAGTTCGGCCTGGCCGCGACCATGGGCGGCGTGATGGCCGCAGGCTTCGTCTATACTTTCATGGGCCTGATGGTGAAGATCAAGGGCACCGGTTTCATCGACCGCATGCTGCCACCTGTGGTCATCGGTCCGGTGATCATTTCCATCGGCCTGGCCATGGCGCCGATTGCCGCGAACATGGCCATGGGCAAGGGTGGCGACGGCGCCGCGCTGATGCCGTACAAGACCGCCATGCTGATCTCCATGCCGGCGTTGCTGACCACCTTGATCGTCGCCGTGTTCGGCAAGGGTATCTTCCGCCTGGTGCCGATCATTGCTGGCGTGCTGGTGGGCTTTGCCCTGTCGTTCGCCTTCGGCGTGGTCGACACCGCGAAAATCGCCGCAGCCCCCTGGCTGGAACTGCCCAACTTCACCGCGCCGGAGTTCAACTGGCAGGCGATCCTGTTCATCGTTCCGGTGGCCCTGGCGCCGGCGATCGAGCACATCGGCGGGGTGATCGCAGTCGGCAGCGTGACCGGTCGCGACTACCTGAAAAAGCCCGGCCTGCACCGCACCCTGTTCGGTGACGGCCTGGCCACCACCGCTGCAGGCCTGTTCGGCGGCCCGCCCAACACCACCTACGCCGAAGTCACTGGCGCGGTGATGCTGACCAAGAACTACAACCCGAAGATCATGACCTGGGCTGCAGTGTTCGCGATCACCCTGGCGTTCATCGGCAAGTTCGGCGCGCTGCTGCAGAGCATTCCGGTGCCGGTGATGGGCGGCATTCTCTGCCTGCTGTTCGGCTCGATCGCGGCAGTGGGCATGAACACCATGATCCGCCACAAGATCGACCTCGCCGAGGCACGCAACCTGGTGATCGTTTCGGTGACCCTGGTGTTCGGTATCGGTGGTGTGCTGATCGGCAGCGGCGACGGCCCGGACGACTGGGGCCTCAAGGGCATCGCCCTGTGCGCCGTGGTCGCCATTGCCCTGAACCTGATCCTGCCGGGCAACGATGGTTGGAAGAACAAGAAGCTGGATGACCAGTTGCCTTGACCAGGCGTTGAACCGAGCCGACTTCTTCGCAGGGTTACCCGCGAAGAAGTCGTCACCGACTCAAGCCCTCTCGCACATCCCCGCCAATACCTGCGCCCACTGCGGGTGATCGTTCAGGCACGGCACCAGCACCAGCTCCTCGCCGCCGGCCTCGATGAACTGCTCCTTGCCGCGATCGCCGATCTCCTCCAGCGTCTCGATGCAATCGGCAACGAACGCCGGGCACATCACCAGCAGCTTCTTCACTCCCGCCTTGGCCAACTCGTCCAGACGCGTCTCGGTGTAGGGTTCGATCCACTTGGCCCGCCCCAGCCGCGACTGGAACGAGGCTGACCATTTGCCCTCGGGAATTCCTGCCACCTTGGCGAACGCAGCAGCACTGGCCAGACACTGCGAGCGGTAGCAAACCTTGCGCACCTGGGCACAGGCAGTCTCGCAGCAATTCGGGCTCTGGAAACAGTGCGAACCGGTCGGATCGAGTTTCTTGAGATGGCGCTCCGGCAGGCCATGGAAGCTCAGCAGCAGATGATCGTAGTCCTGTTCCAGGTAAGGACGGGCACTGGTGACCAACGCATCGATGTACTCAGGTTCATCGTAGAACGGCTGCAACACGCGCATTTCGACAGGCAGGTCGCGCTCGGCGACTGTCTGGCGAGCCAGCTCCACCACCGTGGTCACGGTGCTGTCGGCGAACTGCGGGTACAGCGGTGCCAGGGTCACCTTGCGCACACCCTGCGCGGCAAGGCGCTCGAGCACTTCTGGTAGCGCCGGTTGACCATAGCGCATGGCGATTTCCACCGGCCCATGCGGCCAATGCGGGGTGATGGCCGCCTGCAGGCGCCGAGTCAGCACCACCAGCGGCGAACCCTCGTCCCACCAGATCGACGCATAGGCGTGGGCGGACTGCTCCGGGCGCTTGATCAGGATCAGCGACACCAGCAAGCGCCGCACCGGCCAGGGCAGGTCGATCACATACGGGTCCATGAGGAACTGGTTGAGGTAGCGGCGCACATCGGCGACCGAGGTGGATGCCGGTGAACCCAGGTTGACCAGCAGCAGGGCATGATCGGTCATGCAGCGTCCTATGTCAGAGGCGGTCGGACAGGTCGTCCAACGCCGATTGCAGATCGTTGAAGCGGAACGTGAAACCTTCAGCCAGCAGGCGCACCGGGCGCGCACGCTGGCCACCCAGCAGCAGGGTCGACAACTCGCCCAGGCCAGCCTTGAGCACCAGCGCAGGCACCGGCAGCAACGCCGGGCGATGCAATGCACGTCCCAGACGCCTGGCGAACTCACGGTTGCGTACCGGCTCTGGCGCGCAGGCATTATAGGGACCGCTGGCGTCGTTTTGCTGCAAGAGAAAATCAATGAGGCGGATCTGGTCCTCTATATGGATCCAGGGCATCCATTGCCGACCATCGCCGATCGGCCCGCCAAGCCCCAGCTTGAAGGGCAGGCGCAGACGCGAAAGAAAGCCCCCGTCGCTGGCCAGTACCAACCCGGTACGCACCAGCACCACGCGCATGCCGAGCGTATGCGCACGTTGCGCAGTCTCTTCCCAGGCGATGCACAGCTGGCTGGCGAAGTCCTCTTTCACCGGCTGCGAGGCCTCGGTCAACTCCCGCTCGCCACCATCGCCATACCAGCCCACGGCCGAGCCGGAAATCAGCACCCCGGGACGCTGCTCGCGGCGCTCCAACCAGCCCAGCAACTGCTCGGTGAGGGTGACACGACTGGCCCACAACAGCTGCCGGCGCGCGGCCGTCCAGGGTCGGTCGGCGATGGGCGCGCCGGCCAGGTTGACCACCGCGTCCAGCGGATCGTCCGCCTCCAGCTCCTCCAGCCGAGCGATACCGCGCACGCCGCTGCCGCAACGCTTGGGCACCTGGGCAGGCTCGCGGCTCCATACCGTCAGGCGATGGCCCTGGCTGAGCCAGAGCTGGCACAGGTGCCGGCCGATCAATCCAGTACCGCCCGTCAGCAATATATGCATGGCTGTGTCCTCGCAAGCTGCGGCCATGGTCTATTTTTAAGATCAAGGCACTTTTTAAACCGATAGCTCTCGGATAAACATAGGCCAACCTGTCCTATCGAGCGGAATAACCTTATACAAAACTTCTGCATTGTACAGGTTTGTCTGACAGCGTAGTCTGCTTAAAGCAAGGTTCGAAGAGGCCATCATGACAGTACCTATAGCCATCATCGGTGCCGGTATCGCCGGCCTGTCCGCCGCCCAGGCCCTGCAGAAGGCCGGACAGAACGTCCACTTGTTCGACAAGGGCCACGGCAGTGGCGGGCGCATGGCCAGCAAGCGCAGCGATGCCGGCGCGCTCGACCTGGGCGCCCAGTATTTCACCGCCCGCGACCGACGCTTCGTCGAGCAGGTCCAGCAATGGGTCGCCGCCGGCTGGGCCGCGCAGTGGAAGCCGCAGCTCTACAACTACCGCGACGGTGAACTGACCCCCTCCCCCGACGAACAGACCCGCTGGGTCGGCGTGCCACGCATGAGCGCCATCACCCGCGGCCTGCTCAAGGATGTCACGGTCAACTTCGGGTGCCGTATCACCGAGGTCTTTCGCGGCAAGCAGTACTGGCATCTACAGGACACCGAAGGCTGCAGCCACGGGCCGTTCAGCCAGGTGGTGATTGCCGTGCCAGCCCCCCAGGCCACTCCCCTGCTGGCGGCCACACCCAAGCTCGCAGCGGTCGCCGCCGGCGTGCAGATGGAACCCACCTGGGCCATCGCCCTGGGCTTCCAGACACCGCTCGATACCCCGATGCAAGGCTGCTTCGTGCAGGACAATCCGCTCGACTGGCTGGCACGCAACCGCAGCAAACCCGGCCGCGACGAACACCTCGACACTTGGGTGCTGCACGCCACCTCCAGCTGGAGTCGCCAGCACCTGGACCTGCCCCGAGAAGAAGTGATCGAGCAGCTGTGGGGCGAGTTTGCCGAACTGGTCGGCTGCGTGGTGCCAGCACCGACCTTCGCCCTCGCCCACCGCTGGCTCTATGCCCGCCCCGTCGGCAACCATGAATGGGGCACCCTCGCCGACGCCGACCAGGGCCTGTACGCCTGCGGCGACTGGTGCCTGTCCGGACGCGTGGAAGGTGCCTGGCTCAGCGGCCAGGAGGCGGCGCGTCGCTTGCTCGAGCACCTCGAGTAAAGTTGTACAAAAAATTTGTCTTGCATAAGTTTTTCGATGTGCTGGAATAGACCTGTACAAAATTATCGGATTGTACAGGTCTACGGAGGCCACGATGAACGCTCCCCACTCGACAGGCAAACCCCGCATCGCCATCAGCGCCTGCCTGGCCGGGCAGGATGTGCGCTACAACGGCGGGCACAAAGCCTCGGACCTGTGCCAGTCGCTCGATGAGCATTTCGACTGGCTGCCGCTGTGTCCGGAAGTTGCCATTGGCCTGGGCACTCCTCGCGACGCCATTCGATTGGTCGGCGATCCCCAGGCCCCGGAAGTGATCAACCCGCGCAATCCCGGTACCGACCTCGCCCCTCCCCTGCGTGCCTACGGCCAGCAGATGGCCGAAGCACTCGACGATATCTGCGGCTATGTGTTCATGCAGAAGTCACCCTCCTGCGGGCTGGAGCGGGTCAAGGTCTACCAGGACAATGGCCGCCCCTCACTGCTGGGCGGGCGCGGCGCCTATGCCCAGGCGTTCTGCGAGCGCCGCCCGGACCTGCCGGTGGAAGAAGAAGGCCGCCTGCACGACCCAGTGCTGCGCGAGAACTTCATCAGCCGCGTCTACGCCTATGCCGACTGGCAGCACCTGCTAACACAAGGCTTGAGCCGCGGCGCCTTGATCCGCTTCCACTCACGCTACAAATACCTGCTGATGGCGCACAACCCGCAGGCCTACCGCGAACTCGGGCGCCTGCTGGGCAGCATGAGCCGCGACGACGACCCGCTGCAGATAGGCCCGCGCTACTTCAGCCAACTCATGCAGGCTCTGCGCCGCTGCGCCAGCCGCGGCACCCACAGCAACGTCCTGCAGCACCTGTGCGGCTATCTGCGCGATGCCCTGGACAGCAGCGACAAAGCCGAACTGCAGCGCCTGATCAGCCAGTACCAGCAGGGCAGCGTGCCGCTGGTGGTCCCGCTGACCCTGCTCAAGCACCATCTGCGCGTTCACCCCGACCCTTACCTGATGCAGCAGGCTTACCTGCAACCGCACCCGGAAAACCTGGGCCTGCGCAATGCACTCTGAAGACAGCCTGCCGATCGGCGAACTGGCCCGGCGCACCGGGGTCAACCCGGTCACCCTACGGGCCTGGGAGCGACGCTACGGCCTGCTGGTGCCGGAGCGCACGCCCAAGGGCCATCGCCTGTACAGCACACAGCATGTCGAGAAGGTGCAGGCGATCCTGCAGTGGCTGGAACGCGGCGCCTCGGTGAGCCAGGTGCGTGACCTGCTTGAAAACCGCAGCGAAGCCTCGCCAAGGCTGGAGGGTGACTGGCAAGCGCGCTGCCAGCAACTGGTCGAGGCCATTGCCAATCTCGCCCAACGCGCGCTGGACCAGCAACTCAACCAGGCCATGGCGCTTTATCCCGCCTCGACTCTGTGCGAGCAACTGCTGCTGCCGCTGCTCGAGCGCCTGGAGCAACGCTGGCGCAAGCACTTCGACGCCAGCCTCGAGCAGGCCTTCTTCCACACCTGGCTGCGCAGCAAGCTGGGCGCGCGGGTCTACCACGACAACCATTCGCTCGAGGGGCCGCCGGTACTGCTGGCCACGACCCTTGACGCCCCCTTCGATGCTCAACTGTGGCTCGCCGCCTGGCTGCTCAGCAGCAGCGGTTTTGCCGTGGAGGTGCTCGAACAACCGGTCGGCGGCAAGCAACTGCTGCACGCGATCGCCCAACTCGCCCCGCGCGCCCTGGTGCTGCACCTGGGGCCGCGCATCGACCTCCAAGCACTGGCCCCCCTGCGGGATGTAACGCTGACGAAACTCCTCGGGGGCGCCAGTGTCTTCATCCATGAGGAGCGACTGCGCGGCCTGGAACTTCCGGCGCTGCTGCTCTTCGAGACACCGCAGGGGGCATTGCGCCTGCTTCAGCAATCACGCTGAACCCGACTGTCAGAGATCCTGAGATGCAATTGATCTGGCTGCGCAGCGATCTGCGCATCAACGACAACACCGCCCTCGCCGCCGCTACCGCACAGGGGCCGACCATTGCCCTGTGGATCGCCAGCCCCGGGCAATGGCAGGCGCATGACGATGCGCCGAGCAAGGTTGACTTCTGGCTGCGCAACCTGCGCGACCTGCGCCACGCCCTCGAACGCCTGAACATCCCGTTGCTGATCCGCCATACCGACACCTGGCAACAGGTGCCCGAAACCGTGCTCAAGGTTTGCCGCACGCACAAGGTGCAGACCGTGCACTGGAACGACGAGTACGGCGTCAACGAAAGCCAGCGTGACCGGCGGACCCAATCCTTGCTGGAGCGCTCCGGCGTGACCGCCCGCACACACCTAGATCAGTTGTTCTTCCATCCCGGCACCCTGCTGACCAAGGCGGGCCACTATTTCCAGGTCTTCGGCCAGTTTCGCAAGACCTGCCTGGAACATTTGCATCGCAGCCTGCCAACCCTTGCCCAGCCCGTGAAACCACAGGCTTCCCTAGGCATCGCCAGCGACCCGATCCCCCGGCACATAGAAGGCTTCGACACGCCCGAGCAGAGCCTGCGCGAGCACTGGCCTGCCGGTGAAGACGAAGCCCAGGGCAGGCTGTCGCGCTTCGTCGACGAAACCATCGACGACTACCAGACCCTGCGTGACCTGCCGGCCAGGCCCGGCACCAGCCAGCTCTCGCCCTACCTTGCCGCCGGTGTGATCTCGCCGCGCCAATGCCTGCACGCCGCACTGTCGAGCAACCGTGGCGAATTCGACAGCGGCAGCCAAGGTGTACGCACCTGGATCGACGAGCTGCTCTGGCGCGAGTTCTACAAGCACATCCTGGTGGGCTATCCACAGGTCTCGCGCCACCGCCCCTTCCGCGCCCCCACCGAGGCTCTGCCCTGGCGTGACGCGCCCGACGATCTCCAGGCGTGGGAACAAGGCCGCACCGGCTTCCCGTTGATCGACGCGGCCATGCGCCAGCTGCTGCATACCGGCTGGATGCACAATAGGCTGCGCATGGTCGTCGCCATGTTCCTGAGCAAGAACCTGCTCATCGACTGGCGCAAGGGCGAGCGGCATTTCATGCGACACCTGATCGACGGCGACCTGGCGGCAAACAACGGCGGCTGGCAGTGGAGCGCCTCCACCGGCACCGATTCGGTGCCCTATTTCCGGATCTTCAACCCGGTGACCCAGTCGCAGCGTTTCGACCCCCAAGGACGCTTCATACGCCATTGGCTACCGGAACTCACTCATCTGGATGACAAATACATTCATTTGCCTGTGAAATCTTCCGGACTATTTGATACAAGTGGCTACATCAGCCCGATCGTCGATCTGGACAGCAGCCGCCATCGGGCACTGGCAGCATTCAAGGCGCTACCCGCCTCCATCAACTGAAGGGCATAGCATTGAGTAGTACGCGAAGGTTCTGGGTAACAGGGGCCAGCAATGGAGTAGGCCTCGCCTTGGTCGAACGATTGCTCGAAGAGGGCCATCGGGTCGCGGCCAGCGGCATGGATTGCCAGGAGCTCGATACCTTGGCCGAGCTACACGAGGCACGCCTGCTGCGCCTGCCAGCGCACCTGAACGAGCTGGTCGGGGCGCAGTCTGCGGCCGAGCAGCTGCAGTCGCACTGGGGGGCACTGGACGTCTTGATCGTCAATGCCGGCACGTGCGATTACCTAGCAAACGATCTACCTGCCAACGCGGTAATGGAAGAGATCGTCAGCAGCAACCGGCGCGCCAGCGAGCATGTCCTGGCCAGCGCACTGTCGTTATTGGCCAGAGGCGACAGGCCACAGGTGATGGCACTGTTCAGCCGCTATTCGACGCTGCAACTGTTTGCGCCAGCGCAGACCCCGGCGGGCCACAACAGCCTGCCCCAGTGGTTCCGTGAGCAACGCAAGGTCCTCGACGATCTGGCGGTACAGCTTACGGTGGTCGCGCCACAGTCGCTCAAGGCACCGGTCAGCAACAGCATGGCGATACCTGAATCCTGGACGGCGCAGAGCGCAGCAGATGAGTTGGCGCGCAGGCTCAAGCACCCACAGGCCGAGTTGGTGCTCGAAGTGCTGGACCCGACCTTGCTGTGGCCACTGCCCTGGGAAGCCTGAAGTAAACCCGGGGCGCTGCACGCCCCGGTGATCCGGGTCAGAGCGCCATTCGATAATGCAGCGAATAGCTCTCGACCCCATCATTGGGCTGCTTGATCCCGGCGTTGGAGTAGTGGATCGCGCGAACCCCGATCTCGTGCCCACCGGCAAAGCGCAGGCCAAAACCGATGCGGTCCTCGAACTGGAACGACGAGCCCAGGTCATTGCTTTCCAGCTTGGTCCGTGAGAATGCCGCCACACCGATCCCCGCTTCGATGTAGGGCTTGACTGAGTCCCCGGCGAACTCGTACACGAACACGGGGGCGAACGACAGGCTGTGATTGCTTGCCCGCTCATCGCCATCCCAGTAGGTGTAGGCACCGTCCCAGTACCCGGTGATTCGGCCTACGCTGGTCTGCCACCAACTGGCATCCCAGTTCGACTGCAACCCCAGTCGATAGACCATGGTACTGTCGCCAGTCTGCCCCACCGACAACGAAACATCAGCCGCCTGTGCCGACACCGCCTGCCCCAATGCCAACGCGGCAACCGCCGCCATTCCAAGCAAATGCCTCATGAGCTCGTCCTTCTTCCTGGTGTTGTTATCAAGTGTCCGCCTGTGAACCAGGCAAAATGATAGAAATCGACATTAGGACGATAGTTCAGCTTGTGTGCGGGAGATTTCAGCTATTTTTTACAGGTCGAACGCGCTGACCTGTTCTACAGACCCGTACCACAGCACCGGCAGGATTTCGCGAAGGTGCTGCGGCGCAGCGCTACTGTAGAAGGCCGCCTCGCGTGAAGGCCCCTCGGCAAGCAGGTCGCGGGCGCTCAACAAGCGCTGCAACTGGCGCGCCACCGCAGCGCCCGTGTCGATGATAGCCACATCCGAGGGCACCATTTCGGCCAACAGCGGGCGCAGGAAGGGGTAGTGAGTGCATCCGAGGATCAGCGTGTCGCAGCCCGCCGCCAGCAGCGGCTGCACGTACCCCTGCAGCATTGCACGCAGCTTCGGGCTGCCCAGATCGCCTGTCTCGATCAACTCCACCAGCCCCGGGCACGGCTGGGTCACGACCTGTACATCGCTGGCGAATCGGTCGAGCAACGCGGCAAATTTTGCGCTCTGCAAGGTGCCGGTGGTGGCCAGGACGCCGACCACGCCGGAGCGTGTCGCCGCGGCGGCCGGCTTGACCGCAGGTTCCATGCCCACCAACGGCCAATCGGGGTAGCGTTCGCGCAAGTCGGCCACGGCCGCCACGGTCGCGGTATTGCACGCCAGGACCATGGCCTTGGCACCGCGAGCATGGAAGAACTCGGCGATGCGCCGGCAGCGCTCACGGATGTAGTCGGGGGATTTCTCGCCATAGGGTACGTGACCGCAATCGGCCACGTAGAGCAGCGACTCGTTGGGCAGCAAGCGGCGAATCTCGGCGAGCACCGACAAGCCACCGACCCCCGAATCCATCACGCCCACCGGCGCCGAGCGATCAGCCATGGCGATCGCCACACACCGTGCAGGCCGGATCACGCTTGACCCGCAGCTCACGCATGCGCGTGCCGAGGGCATCGATCAGCAGCAGGCGGCCCACCAGGGGCTCGCCGAACCCGGCCAGCAGCTTCAGCGCTTCCAACGCCTGCAAGCTGCCGACCAGCCCTACCAGAGGACCGATCACGCCGGCTTCGCTGCAGGTCAGCTCGGCCTCGCTGCCATGGCCATAGAGGCAGTGATAGCAAGGGCTGTAGTCGCGGCGGGGGTCGAACACCGACAACTGCCCTTCCAGGCGAATCGCCGCGCCGCTCACCAACGGCTTGCCGGCCGCCACGCACGCGGCGTTGACCGACTCACGGGTGGCGAAATTGTCGGAGCAGTCCAGCACCAGGTCCACCGCCGCCACCGCCGCAGCCAAGGAGTCGTCGTCCAGGGCATGGCGATGGGCGACCAGCGTGACTTCCGGGTTGATCGCCTGCAGGCGCTGCAGCGCCGAATCGACCTTGCTCATGCCGACGCTGCCGCTGTCATGGAGGACCTGGCGTTGCAGGTTGGTCAGGTCGACCGTGTCGAAGTCGGCCAGGTGCAATTCACCCACGCCGGCAGCCGCCAGGTAGAGCGCGACCGGCGACCCCAGGCCACCAAGCCCGACCACCAGGGCCTTGCTCTGCTTGAGCCGCAACTGGCCGTCGATGTCGACCTGCGATAGCAGGATCTGCCGACTATAGCGCAACAGCTCCTGGTCGCTCAGCATGGCAGGCGCCCCAGGGAAATACGTTCGTGGCCGCCCAGGTCGCGGCGGCTGTCCACGTCGATGAAACCGCTGCCAACCAGCAGGTCGCGCACGGCGGCCGCCTGGTCGTAGCCATGCTCGAGCAGCAACCAGCCGCCGGGCAACAGGTGCTGCGGCGCCTGGGCGATGATCAGGCGCAGATCGTCAAGGCCATCGGGGCCGGCCACCAGCGCACTGCTGGGCTCGAAACGCACATCGCCCTCGCTCAGGTGTGGATCTTCGGCGGCAATGTAAGGCGGGTTGCTGAGGATCAGGTCGAAGCGCTCGTCGGCCAGGGCGTCGAACCAGTGACTGCTGCGCACCTGGACATTCGCCAGGTGCAGACGCTCGCGGTTGCGCTCGGCCAGAGCCACGGCCTCGTCGATGCGATCGACCGCCGTCACCTGCCAGGCCGGGCACTCGCTCGCCAGGGCCAGGGCGATGGCGCCGCTGCCGGTGCCAAGATCCAGCACCCGGGCAGGTTTGGCAGGCACCCGTTCGAGCGCGACCTCCACCAGCAGCTCGGTGTCCGGCCGAGGGATCAGGGTGTGCGGCGCGACTTCAAGGTCGAGCTTCCAGAAGCCCTGCTGACCGAGAATGTACGCCACCGGCTCACCTGCACGACGGCGCTCGAGAAAAGCCGCGAACGTCTGCGCCGCCTCACTGCTGACGATGCGCTCGGGCCAGGTGTGCAGGTAGCTGCGCGACTTGCCCAAGGCAGCGGACAACAACAACTCCGCGTCCAGGCGCTCGGTCGGCGAATCGGGCAATTGCGCGTTGCGCAGCAGGCTGGCGATGATGGTCATCAGTCCCCCAGGGCGGCCAGTTGATCGGCCTGGTATTCGGCCAGCAAGGGTTCGATCACGGCATCGACGCCACCGGCGAGCACATCGTCGAGGGAGTAGAGCGTCAGGTTGATGCGATGGTCGGTCACCCGACCCTGCGGGTAGTTGTAGGTGCGGATGCGCTCGGAGCGGTCGCCCGACCCCACCAGCAGCTTGCGCTCGCTGGCAATCGCATTCTGCGCGGCGCTGGTCTGCATGTCGTTGAGCTTGGCCGACAGCCAGGACATGGCGCGGGCGCGGTTCTTGTGCTGGGAACGCTCTTCCTGGCACTCGACGACGATACCGGTCGGCAAGTGGGTGATGCGGATCGCCGAATCGGTCTTGTTCACGTGCTGACCACCGGCACCGGAGGCGCGGTAGGTGTCTATGCGCAGGTCGGCCGGGTTGATCTCGATCGCGGCCTGCTCGTCAGGCTCGGCCAGCACCGCCACGGTGCAGGCGGACGTGTGGATGCGACCCTGCGATTCGGTTTCCGGCACCCGCTGCACGCGGTGCGCACCAGACTCGAACTTGAGCTTGCCGTATACGCTGTCGCCCTCGACGCGGGCGATGATTTCCTTGTAGCCGCCGTGCTCACCCTCGTTTTCGGAGAGAATCTCGAGGCGCCAGCCACGCTTCTCGGCGTAGCGCGAGTACATGCGGAACAAATCGCCGGAAAAGATCGCAGCCTCGTCGCCGCCGGTGCCGGCGCGGATTTCGAGGAACACGTTGCGCCCGTCGTTGGGGTCCTTGGGCAGCAGCATGCGCTGCAGCTGCGACTCCAGGACGACGAGTTGCTCCTTGGCGTCGCGCACTTCCTCCACGGCCATCTCACGCAGGTCCGGGTCGCTGTCCTTGAGCAGCGCCTGGGCGCCCTCCAGATCCTCCTGGACCTTGCACCACTCCTTGTAGGCGACGAACACCGGCTCGACTTCGGCATATTCACGGGAATAGGCGCGGAAACGGGTCTGGTCGGAAATGACTTCGGCATCACCCAGCAGGGCGGTGAGTTCTTCGAAGCGGTCCTGGAGGATGTCCAGTTTTTTCAGCAGCGACGCTTTCATTGCGTGGGTTTGTCCGTCGAGCCCTCGTGGAGGGCAAAGAGTTCCTGGGCCATGGCCAGCGCATCGACACGGCCTTCGGCAGAGAGCTTTTTCAGTTGCACGCTGGGCGCGTGCAACAGCTTGTTGGTCAAGCCGCGGGCCAGTTGGGCGAGTACTTCTTCGGGGTTGCCGCCGTTGGCCAGCAGGCGCTGGGCTTTTTGCAGTTCCTCATCGCGTAGCCGCTCGCTTTGCTGACGGTAGGCCTTGAGCACGTCCACCGCAGCCAGCTCGCGCAGGCGCGCCATGAAATCCTCGGCACCGAGATTGACCAGCTCTTCGGCGGCCTGGGCTGCACCCTGGCGGCTCTTGAGATTTTCGGCGACGACCTCGTGCAGATCGTCGACAGTATAAAGGTAGACGTCGTCCAGCTCGCCCACCTGCGGCTCGATGTCCCGCGGCACAGCGATGTCGACCATGAAGATCGGCTTGTGCCGGCGCTGCTTCAGCGCGCTCTCGACCGCACCCTTGCCAAGAATGGGCAGCTGGCTGGCGGTGGAACTGATGACGATATCGCTGTTGGCCAGCTCCTGGGGGATGTCCGCCAGCAGCACGGCATGGGCACCGAACTGCTCGGCGAGGATGCTGGCTCGCTCGAGCGTGCGGTTGGCGACGACGATCCGCTTGACCCCCTGCTCGTGCAGGTGGCGGGCGACCAGGGTGATGGTTTCACCGGCACCGATCAGCAAGGCCTGGCTGCGGCCCAGGTCGGCGAAGATCTGCTTGGCCAGGCTGACCGCGGCAAAGGCGACCGAAACCGGGTTCTCACCGATGGCGGTGTCGGTGCGCACCTGCTTGGCGGCACTGAAGGTGGCCTGGAACAGGCGCCCGAGCAGCGGACCGATGGTGCCGGCCTCGCGGGCCACTGCGTAGGCCGACTTCATCTGGCCGAGGATCTGCGGCTCGCCCAGCACCAGCGAGTCGAGCCCGGAGGCGACACGCATCATGTGCTTGACCGCATCGTGCTCTTCGTGAACGTAGGCGCTGGCACGCAGTTCGTCGAGGCTCAGGCGATGGTAGGCGGCCAGCCATTGCAGCACGGCGTCGGCGCTGAGCTGGTCCTGCTCTATATAAAGCTCACTGCGGTTGCAGGTCGACAGGATCGCCGCCTCGCGGCTGGCGGTCAGTCGGCAGAGCTGCTGCAGGGCATCGACCAGTTGCTCGGGCGTAAACGCCACGCGCTCGCGTACGTCTACCGAGGCAGTCTTGTGGTTGATACCGAGGGCGAGAAAGGCCATGCAAGGTCGCTGGTTGGGACGGGAAGCCGATAATTGTCCTACTTCGCAGGATTCAGGACAACCACCGTTCGCTATTGTCGTGATGAGCCTGGGCTATCTCGAGGCCTGCGGACAAGGCGCGAATCAAGGCCAGGCACCTGCCGCAACCAGTTGTGGCAGCGGGCCTGCCCGCCGAACATCCCGCGCCCGGCGCGGTCACACACTTCGCGGGTGGGTTTGCCCCCGCGCTTGTGTCATCATGCTCCGACCGCCGGTTAGTCCACCAAAGCCTCTATGAACAGACCCTACGCATTGCTGCTTGCCTTCGCCCTGCTCCAGGGCTGCCAGAGCCTGACCCCGCACAAGAGCGAGGATCAGCAAGCTGTTGCCGAAGCCGACAAGCCCGAGGCGAAAGCGCCTGTGGTGTATGGATCGTTCAAACAGGACACACTCTACAGCCTGCTGGTGGCTGAGCTTGCCGGCCAGCGCAATCGCTTCGACATTGCCCTGGCCAACTATGTCGACCAGGCGCAAAAAACCCAGGATCCGGCCGTCTCCGAGCGCGCCTACCGCATCGCCGAGTACCTCGGAGCCGACGAACCGGCCCTCGACACCGCACTGATCTGGGCCCGCAACGACCCGCAGAGCCTCGACGCCCAGCGCGCCGCAGCGATCCAGCTGGCCCGTTCCGGGCGCTACGACGACGCCATGGCCTATATGGAGAAAGTGCTTCAGGGCCAGGGCGACACCCACTTCGACTTCCTCGCCCTGTCTGCCGCCGAAACCGACCAGAGCACCCGCGACGGGCTGATGCAAAGCTTCGATCGCCTGCTGGTCAAGTACCCGGACAACGGCCAGCTGGTCTTCGGCAAGGCCCTGCTGCTCAACCAGGACGGCAAGACCGAACAAGCACTCGAACTGCTCGAAAGCCACCCGCCACGCAATGGCGAAATTGCGCCGATCCTGCTGCGCGCGCGCCTGCTCCAGGCCCTGGACCGTGGCGACGAGGCCCTGCCACTGCTGCGCGGGGCGATTCGCGACAATCCGGACGACAAGCGCCTGCGCCTCACCTATGCGCGCACGCTGGTCGAGCAAGACCGCATCACCGACGCCAAGGCCGAGTTCGAGAACCTGCTGCAACAGTACCCGGATGACGACGAGCTGCGTTATTCGCTGGCCCTGGTGAGCATGGAGAACAAGAACTGGGACGAGGCCGAAGGCTATCTGCAGGAACTGGTCGAGCGCGACAGCAACGTCGACGCCGCGCACCTGAACCTCGGCCGCATTCGCGAAGAACGCAACCTGCCGGCAGCGGCCCTGCGCGAGTATGCGCTGGTCGGCCCAGGCCCGGACTACCTGGCCGCGCAATTGCGCCAAGCCGACATCCTGATCGCCAACGGCCGCAGCGCCGAGGCCTCGCGCCACCTGGCCGAAGCCCGCGAAGCACAGCCCGACTATGCGATCCAGCTCTACCTCATCGAGGCCGAGACCCTGGGTAACAATGGCAAGGAAGCCCAGGCCGACCAGGTACTGCAGCAGGCCATCAAGCGCTACCCCGACGACCTCAATCTGCTCTACACCCGCGCCATGCTGGCGGAGAAGCGCGACGACCTGCCGCAGATGGAAAAGGACCTGCGCGCCATCATCGCCCGCGAGCCGGAAAACGCCATGGCCCTCAACGCCCTGGGCTACACCCTGGCCGACCGCACCACACGCTATGGCGAAGCCAAAGCACTGATCGACAAAGCCCACCAGCTCACCCCGGACGATCCTGCAGTGCTCGACAGCCTGGGCTGGGTCAATTATCGCCTGGGCAACCTGGACGAGGCCGAACGCCTGTTGCGCCAGGCGCTGGAGCGCTTCCCCGACCATGAAGTCGCCGCCCATCTGGGCGAGGTGCTGTGGGCCAACGGCAAACGCCGCGAAGCACGCCAGGTCTGGGCCAAGGCCTTCGCCGAGCAGCCCGACAGCCCTATCCTGCGCAAGACCGTCCTGCGCCTGACCGGATCCGAGAACCTCTAAATCATGCGTTTGCGTCATCTCATCACCTTCGCCCTCATCGCCCTGCTCACCGGCTGCGCCGGTTTTGGCACCCGTGAAGCCGTCCAGGGCAAGGGCAGCCCGCAACAGTGGCGCGAACACAAGCAACAATTGAGCACCCTCGACGGCTGGCAGATCAACGGCAAGGTCGGCATCCGTGCCCCGCGTGACTCGGGCAGCGGTACGCTGTTCTGGCTGCAGCGCCAGGACTACTACGACATTCGCCTGGCAGGTCCTCTGGGTCGTGGCGCCGCACGCCTGACCGGCCGCCCCGGCGGCGTGGTGCTGGAAGTGGCCAACCAGGGTCGCTACGAAGCAGCGAACCCCGAAGCCTTGCTCGAAGAGCAACTCGGCTGGCGCCTGCCGGTGTCGCATCTGGTCTGGTGGGTCCGCGGCCTTCCGGCCCCCGACAGCAAGAGCCAGCTGACCCTCGATGGCGACAGCCGCCTGGCCCGCCTCACCCAGGACGGCTGGGAAGTCGAATACCTGAGCTACATCGAGCAGAACGGCTACTGGCTGCCCGAGCGCCTCAAGCTGCGCGGCGAAAACCTCGACGTCACCCTGGTGGTCAAGGACTGGCAACCCCGCCAGCTGGGACACTGATCCGATGCACAGGCTCACCCTGCCCGCCCCGGCCAAGCTCAACCTGTGGCTGCACATTACCGGCCGACGCGCCGACGGCTACCACGAGCTGGAAACCGTGTTCCAGTTCCTCGACCACGCCGACCAGTTGAGCTTCGAGCTGCGCAACGATGGCCTGATCCGCCTGAACACCGAGATCGCCGATGTCCCCCACGACAGCAATCTGATAGTGCGCGCAGCGCGCAAGCTGCAGGAACAGTCCGGCACGCAACTGGGTGTCGACATCTGGCTCGACAAGATCCTGCCCATGGGCGGCGGTATCGGTGGCGGCAGCTCCGATGCGGCCACTACCCTGCTCGCCCTGCACCATCTCTGGCAGCTCGACTGGCCGGTCGACCGCCTCGCTGCGCTGGGGCTGACACTGGGCGCAGATGTGCCGGTGTTCGTACGCGGTCACGCCGCCTTCGCCCAGGGTGTCGGCGAACAGCTGACCCCGGTTGATCCTGAAGAACCTTGGTATGTCGTGCTGGTGCCGCAAGTGTCTGTCAGCACAGCGGAAATTTTTTCGCATCCAGAGTTGACACGTGATTCCCTCCCCCTTAAGATGCGCCCCGTTCCCGAGGGAAACAGTCGAAATGACTGCCAACCGGTGGTAGAGCAACGTTATCCAGAAGTTCGCAATGCGCTGAATTCGCTGGGTAAATTTACGGAAGCTCGAATGACCGGCACTGGAAGTTGCGTGTTTGGGGCCTTCCCAAGCAAAGCCGAAGCTGATAGAGTTCTGGCCCTTCTTTCAGAGACCCAAACAGGGTTTGTGGCAAAAGGAAGCAATGTTTCGATGTTGCATCGCAAGCTGCAAGGTCTGATCAAGAAGTCGAGCGCATAAGCGTTCGCAGCAACAGATACAGGGGCGTCGCCAAGCGGTAAGGCAGCAGGTTTTGATCCTGCCATGCGTTGGTTCGAATCCAGCCGCCCCTGCCATTTTCCTTATACTCATCCAGGTTACCCTCAGCCTTCAGGTACTGCGCGTGTCCAAGATGATGGTCTTCACGGGGAATGCCAACCCCGATCTGGCTCGGCGTGTAGTACGTCAGCTGCATATCCCACTGGGTGATGTTTCTGTCGGTAAATTCTCCGACGGCGAAATCAGCACTGAGATTAATGAAAACGTCCGCGGTAAAGACGTCTTTATCATTCAGCCGACTTGCGCTCCGACCAACGATAATCTGATGGAACTGGTAGTGATGGCCGACGCCTTCCGCCGCTCCTCAGCTTCCCGAATCACCGCCGTGATTCCTTACTTCGGATACGCCCGCCAGGACCGCCGTCCGCGTTCGGCACGTGTAGCCATCAGCGCCAAAGTCGTCGCTGACATGCTCACTGTCGTGGGTATCGACCGTGTTCTCACCGTCGACCTGCACGCTGACCAGATCCAGGGGTTCTTCGATATTCCTGTCGACAACATCTACGGCTCGCCCGTACTGGTCGACGATATCGAAGACCAGCGTTTCGATAATCTCATGATCGTCTCCCCCGACATCGGTGGTGTGGTGCGTGCACGCGCCGTCGCCAAGTCGCTGGGCGTCGACCTGGGTATCATCGACAAGCGCCGCGAGAAAGCGAACCACTCCGAGGTGATGCATATCATCGGCGACGTCGAAGGACGCACCTGCATCCTGGTAGACGACATGGTCGACACCGCCGGCACCCTGTGCCACGCGGCCAAGGCCCTGAAAGACCACGGCGCTGCCAAGGTCTACGCCTATTGCACCCACCCGGTTCTGTCGGGTCGTGCGATCGAGAACATCGAGAAGTCGGTGCTCGACGAGCTGGTGGTGACCAACACCATCCCGCTGTCCGCCGCTGCTCAAGCCTGTGACCGTATCCGCCAGCTGGATATCGCACCGGTAGTCGCTGAGGCGGTCCGCCGCATCAGCAACGAAGAATCGATCAGCGCGATGTTCCGCTAAGCGGAACGCACGCTGACGAAAAGCGCCCCCCCCCCCCCCCCC
>NZ_JABWRO010000093.1:0-24409 GCF_014268985.1 Pseudomonas sp. RW10S2
GCCGCTGCGACTTGCCCGCGAAGAGGTCGGTACAGGCAACCAATAACCTTTACCCCTTGCGCGGACTCAGTATCAGCAAGGTAATCACCCCCGCCACGATCCCCCAGAACGCCGAGCCGATCGAGAACAGCGTCAGCCCCGAGGCCGTCACCATGAAGGTGATCAGCGCCGCCTCACGCTCCCGTGCCTCGCTCATCGCCACGGTCAACCCGTTCATGATCGAGCCGAACAGCGCCAGCGCCGCGATCGACAGCACCAGCTCCTTTGGCAGCGCCGCGAACAGCGCCGCCAAGGTCGCGCCGAACACCCCGGCGATGCCATAGAAGATTCCACACCAGAGCGCCGCGGTATAGCGCTTGGCCGGGTCTTCATGGGCATGCGGGCCGGTGCAGATCGCCGCGCTGATGGCTGCCAGGTTGACCCCGTGCGAACCGAAGGGTGCCAGCAGCAGCGAGGCGAAACCGGTCGCCGAGATCAGCGGCGAGGCCGGCACCTGGTAGCCGTCGGCGCGCAGCACGGCAACGCCGGGCATGTTCTGCGAGGTCATCGCCACCACGAACAGCGGGATGCCGATGCTGATGGTCGCTGCCAACGAGAAGCTCGGCGTGGTCCAGACCGGTTTTGCCACCTCCAGATTGAAGTGGCTGAAGTCCAGCAGCCCCAGCATGCCGGACAGCGTCGTGCCGACCACCAGCGCGGCCAGCACGCAATAGCGCGGCGACAGGCGCTTGACCAGCAGGTAGCTGAAGAACATGCCCAGTACCAGCAGAGTGCGATGCTGGGCGGCGACGAAGATTTCGCTGCCGATCTTGAACAGGATCCCAGCCAGCAAGGCCGACGCCAGCGACGCCGGAATACGCCGCACCAGGCGCTCGAAACTGCCGGTCAAGCCGCAGACCAGCACCAGCACGGCGCAGGTGATGTAAGCGCCGATGGCTTCGCCATAGCTGACACCGCCAAGGCTGGTGATCAGCAACGCTGCGCCCGGCGTCGACCAGGCCACGGTGATCGGGGTGCGGTAGCGCAGTGACAGGCCGATGCTGCACACCGCCATGCCGATCGACAGGGCCCATATCCACGAGGAAATCTGCGCGGTGGTCAACCCGGCGGCCTGGCCAGCCTGGAACATCAGCACCAGGGAGCTGGTATAGCCGGTCAGCATGGCGATGAAACCGGCGACCACCGCTGATGGGGCGCTGTCCGCCAGTGGGCGCAGACGCGTGGAAGTGGCGTCGGTCATGGGGCATTCCTTGTTCATGTAAGCAGTTTTTTCAGATTAACGCGGGCGAATCGGAAGCTTGCCATACAGCAGTCATTGCTTTTAGCCGTACAGTCCCCAACTATTGGGCGCTGACCTGCAACTGCACAGGAGGGGAGGGGCGATGTACAAGGTTTATGGGGATTACCAGTCGGGCAACTGCTACAAGATCAAGTTGATGCTGAATCTTCTGGGGCGCCCATATGAGTGGCACTCGGTGGACATTCTCAAAGGCGAAACCGAGACCCCCGAGTTTCTGGCCAGAAACCCCAATGGCAAGGTACCGGTGCTGGAGCTCGAAGACGGTACTTGCCTGTGGGAATCCAACGCGATCCTCAACTTCCTCGCCGATGGCAGCGAGTTCCTGCCGGCCGAGCCGCGCTTGCGCACCCAGGTGCTGCAATGGCAGTTCTTCGAACAGTACAGCCATGAGCCTTACATCGCCGTGGCGCGTTTCATCCAGTTCTACCTGGGGTTGCCGGACGAGCGCCTCGAGGAATATCGCAAGTTGCACAAGGGTGGCTACAAGGCCCTCAAGGTGATGGAGCGTCAGTTGCAGATGACGCCGTACCTGGTGGGCGAGCAGTATTCGATCGCTGATGTGGCGTTGTATGCCTACACCCACGTGGCGCAGCAGGGTGGATTCGACCTGGCCGAGTATCCGGGGGTGAGGGCCTGGCTGGAGCGGGTTGCCAGCCATCCGCGGCATGTGCCGATGGTGGATTGATCGGCCTGGCAGCGGCGCAGCCCTTGTGGCGGCCGCTGCAGGCCAGGCTCAGACCGACCCGAAGCGCTTTTCCAGATAGCCGATGATGTCCTTGGATTCATACATCCAGGTCACCTTGCCGTCCTCTTCGATACGCAGGCACGGCACCTTTACCCGGCCGCCGCCTTCCTGCAGCGCCTGGCGGTGTTGCGGGTCGTTCTTCGCATCGCGCAGTGCCACCGGCACGTTGAGGCGGTGCAGGGCACGGCGGGTCTTGACGCAGAACGGGCAGGCGTGGAACTGGTACAGCGCCAGCCCCTTGGCCTGCTGCTCGACCTGGACCTGGGCGGCGGCGTCGCGCTTGCGTTTGGCCGGGCGGCTGATCCAGTCGCCGAACACGATGAGCTGGCCGAGGCCGACTCGCAGGGCTTTGACGATCATGGGCAACTCCTGATCTGTGGTGCACAACGGAAAATAAAAAGCCGACCCCGAGGGGTCGGCTTCGCGCAGAGTCCGATCACTTGATCAGGCTGAGGAATTCACTGCGGGTGGCGGCGTTCTCGCGGAACTCGCCAAGCATCACCGAAGTGATCATGCTCGAGTTCTGTTTCTCGACGCCGCGCATCATCATGCACATGTGCTTGGCTTCGATGACCACCGCAACGCCTGCGGCGCCGGTAACCTTCTCCACGGCCTCGGCGATCTGGCGGCTGAGGTTTTCCTGGATCTGCAGGCGACGTGCGTACATGTCGACGATCCGTGCCACCTTGGACAGCCCCAGCACCTTGCCCTTGGGCAGGTAGGCCACATGGGCCTTGCCGATGAACGGCAGCATGTGGTGTTCGCACATCGAATAGAGCTCGATGTCCCGGACCAGCACCATCTCGCTGTTGTCCGAAGTGAACAGCGCACCGTTGGTGACTTCTTCCAGGGTTTGTTCATAACCGCGGCAAAGGTACTTCATGGCCTTTGCGGCCCGCTTGGGCGTGTCGAGCAGGCCCTCACGGGAGACGTCCTCGCCGATCTGGCTGAGGATCTCGGTGTAGTTCTGTTCCAGGGACATGGATCTACCTGTGGGAAAAAACGCAAAAACGAAGGTTACGGCGGCAAACGCGGCGCTGCAAGCATGATGTCATTCGTCGCGACCGTCGAGCATGGTCCGCTTGAGCATCACGTACAAGGCGCCGGTGCCGCCATGACGGGCCTGACAAGAGACGAAACCGAGCACCTGCGGGTGCTGGCGCAGCCAGGTGTTGACGTGGCTCTTGATCATCGGGCGCTTGCCGTCGATACGCGCAGCCTTGCCATGGGTGACCCGCACGCAGCGCACTTCCAGCTTGGTGGCTTCGGCGATGAAGTCCCACAGCGTTTCGCGCGCGCGTTCAACGGTCATGCCGTGCAGGTCGAGGCTGCCCTCGAAGGCGATCTGGCCGAGCTTGAGCTTGCGGATCTGGCTTTCCTGCACGCCGTCGCGGCGCCACATCAGCTCGTCTTCGGCGCCAACGTCGATGACGAACTGGTCCGACATGCCATCGACTACCAGCGGCTGGTCGCTGCGCACGGTCGCAGCCTGGCGCAGGCCGGCCAATTGCTTGCGGTCAGCCTTGGGCTTGCCGACTTCGGCGCGGTCGTGCGCGATGGGCTTGACGCCCCGCACCTCGCTGCGGAAGAGGGAAAAGTCGTCGTCTTGCATGTGTGCCTCCACGTGGGCGGCGTATTCTACGCGATCGCCCACGCGTCGTCAGCACCGCTGCGGCCAACGCTCAATCATGCTTTTTCATCAAGTGCGGCGACAGGTTCAGCTCCCGTCCACGGCGCAGGCGAATGCGGCTGCGCCGCCAGAAGCGCACTCCCAGGTACAGCATCAGCAGCCCGACCACAGCGAGGATGGCCGACAAGGGACGGTTGGCGTTGAGTTCGGCCAGGGCCTGGTAGTTGCCCAGCAGCCCGGCGATACCGGCCATGGCCAGGAGAATGCCCAAGGTGGCGAGCAGGGCGGACAGGCCGGCAGCCAGGCGCGCGCCCCAGTTGCCCGGCTCGTGCGGGCGCAGGCGCCTGGCATCGAAACTGCCTTTGAGCTTCATTCCGTGTTCCTCTGTAGGTATCCGGAATCAGACCTGTGCTCGCCCTTCGGGTTCCGCCCGGCTGCCGGGCGGTTGCGCAGTCAGATCAGGCTGGCGGTCGGGGCGACACAGGCAAAGTTGTCGGCCATCACGGCCATCTCGCACTGGTGGATCTGCGCGGCCGGGATGACCGTATCCTTGAGCGCCAGGTCACGGGTGGCCGAGGCGTCTTCCACCAGAGTGCAGCGATAACCATAGTCCTTGGCGCGGCGCACCGTGGTGCTGACGCTGGAGTGGCTCATGAAACCGCAGACGATCAGGTCCAGGTGGCCGAGCTCCTGCAGCGTCTCGTGCAGCTTGGTGTTCTTGAAGGCGTTGGGCATGCGCTTCTCGATGACGATTTCATCGCCTTGCGGCTCGAGGCCCGGAATGAATTCGCCGGCCGGCCCCTGTGGGTCGAAGCGGCCACCGACGGTGCCGAGGTGGCGGACATGGATGATCGGACGGCCGGCCTTGCGGGCAGCCTCGAGCAACTTGGCAATGTTCGCCACGGCCTCGTCCATGCCCGACAGCGCCAGCGGACCGCTCAGGTACTCCTTTTGCGCGTCGATGACGATCAGGCTGGCTTGGCTCAGCCTGGCCGGCGGGTAGTCGCGGCCGGTGAGGCGGAACATCGTGGTTGGAACGGACATCAAGGGCTCCTTGGAAGGGCTTTTATCCCTCTATTCTCCCTTGCCTCGGCGCCAATGTGAATGGTTGACAACGCAGACGGCATGATTACTGGCCTGTGGCTATCCGAACGGGAACCGGTGGAACATTTCAGCCGGGGGACTGTTAGACTTTCGCACAGTCTGAAAAGGAGTACTCCGTGATCACATCCCGCCTGCGCACCCTGCGCGACCACATCCGCTGGGCGGTCAGCCGCTTCCATGAGCACGAGCTGTTCTTCGGCCATGGCGCCGACAACGCCTGGGACGAGGCCCGCCTGCTGGTGCTCGGTGCCGTGCACTTGCCCTGGGAGGTGGCCGACAGCTACCTGGACTGCCAGCTGGAGGATGACGAGCGGGTGCGCCTGCAGCACTTGCTCAAGCGACGCATCGAGGAGCGGGTGCCGACCGCCTACCTGCTGGGCGAGGCGTGGTTCTGTGGCATGTCGTTCATCGTCGACGAACGCGTACTGATACCGCGCTCCCCGATCGGCGAATTGATCGAGAAGCGCTTTGAGCCGTGGCTGGCCAGCGAGCCGGCGCGGATCCTCGACCTGTGCACCGGCTCCGGCTGCATCGGTATCGTTGCCGCCGATGTGTTCCAGGAGGCCGAGGTGGTACTGGCCGACCTGTCCTTCGACGCACTCGAAGTGGCCAATCAGAATATCGAGCGCCACGGCCTCGACCAGCGGGTGTTCACCGTGCAGGGCGATGGTTTCGCCGGGCTGCCTGGGCAGCGTTTCGACCTGATCCTGTCCAATCCGCCTTATGTCGACGCCGAGGATTTCGCCGACATGCCCACCGAATACCACCACGAGCCGGAGCTTGGCCTGGCCTGTGGCAACGACGGTCTGGACCTGGTGCGACGCATGCTTGCCGAAGCCGCTGATCACCTGACCGAGAAGGGCTTGTTGATCGTCGAGGTGGGCAACAGCCAGGTGCATGTCGAAGCCCTCTACCCGGAGGTGGACTTCGCCTGGCTGGAGTTCGAGCGCGGTGGCCACGGCGTGTTCATGCTCACGGCGCAACAGTGCCGGGACCACCAGGAGCTGTTTGCTTCGCGAGTATGAGGCTTCGGTCGCGGGGCAGGCCCCCGCGATCCGGCGTCAGCGGGTGGCGATCCAGATCAGCAGGCCGGCCTGGAACACCGCAAAGGCCACCAGGCAGGTGATGGTGAAGCGCAGGCCGCTGTCCTCGCGGCGGTACTTGGCCACACGCTCGTCACGCTCGCGCAGTTGCGCTTCCTTCTCCTGCAGTTTCTGCTCGGCCTGCTGCAGCATGGTCGCCGCTTCGAGCATGTCGACGCGCTGCACCTTCTCGCTGCTCCAGAGGCTCTTGAGCTGGCCAACCGGGGTCTCGACGGTTCGGGCCTTGAGCATC
Source organism: Pseudomonas sp. RW10S2 (assembly GCF_014268985.1). NCBI lineage: Bacteria > Pseudomonadati > Pseudomonadota > Gammaproteobacteria > Pseudomonadales > Pseudomonadaceae > Pseudomonas > Pseudomonas sp. RW10S2. The sequence continues at coordinate 6,115 of NZ_JABWRO010000093.1, forward strand.
TGGCCGTCGGCATATTCCACTTCCAGCCCTACGCTGCGCAGCACATGGTCGCGGCGCAGGCGCGAGTCTTCGTTGAGGGCATCCTTGCTCGGCAGGGCCATGCCCTCGACCTGATAGTGCGACCACTTGCGCTGCAGCCATTGTACGGCCTGGGCCAGCAAGTAACGGCCCAGCCCACGGTTGAGTGGTTCCAGTTGCAGGCCGGCTTCGTCGCCGATGCGCACCACACGGTGTTCATGGTCGACCCGCACGTCGAGGCGGTTCTGCTCCTTGCGTACCTTCTGGCCTGGCAGCAGGATTTCCATGCGCAGCAGGCTGTTGGCCTTGTCGTGGCGCTCGGCGTAGCCGAATTGCACGAAGCGCAGCGGTCGCGCGCCGCTGTTGCGATCGGTGGGCAGCGGCGCCAGGCGCAGCAGTTGAAAGTGTTCAGCGGCCAGGTCGGCCCAGGGCAGCGGTGCGCTCTCTGGGGGTTGTTCTTCGGTCGCCTCGGCGGCGGGGGCATCGGTCATCAGGGCAATCCTCAAGTGCACGGGCCGGTTGATGCCATGCGCGGGCGCGCAACGGTCGCTGCGCGATAAGGCTCTTTGGCATCACCGCCTCTTGCCATGCGTTATCGGCAGCACCGGGCAAGACCTGAGGGGTAAAAGTGTCAGGCGGACTGCAAGCGGTGGATGAAGGCGACGATCCGCTCGCCCAGCTCATGAGCCAGGGGCAGGTCAGGATTGCTGTAACTGTCGCGTTGCTCGCTCATCGCCCGCGGGCTGATGCGCAGCATATGGTTCATGCCGTCGATCAGCACCAATTCCGCGTCCGGCTTGGCGGCTTTCAGGCGCTTGGCGTCGTCGACCTCGACCTGTACGTCATTGCGGCCCTGGACGATCAGCGCCGGCACCTGCAGACGCGAGAAGGCCGTGGCCGGGTCCTGGCGGAACAGTGAGATCAGGTAGGGCTGCACCGTAGGTCGAAACACCTCGCGCAAGGGCGTGGGCACATCCAGGCTGGTCTGGCCGGCCTGGAGGCGGTCGAGCAGGCTGTTGCCGCGGGCCAGTTGCGCCGCAGACAGCCGCTGGGCCAGTTGTTCACGCAGCACGTCGGCGATGGGGCGGCCGCTGCCGGCCAGGGTGATCACCGCGCTGGCGCCGGCCTCATTGGCGGCGAGGCTGGCGATCAGCGCGCCTTCGCTGTGGCCGATCAGGATCACCGGGCCGAAGCGTGGGTCGGCTTGCAGCTTGTGCGCCCAGGCCATGACATCGGCGACATAGCCTTCGACGCTCAGGTCGCGTTCGTCGGGCGCTGCGGGCTGGCTGGCGGCGACCCCGCGCTTGTCGTAGCGCACGCTGGCGATGTGCTCGTTGGCGAGCAGTTGGGCCAGGCGCTTTAGGTTGTCGATGCGCCCGGATGCCGGGTTGTTGCCATCGCGGTCGGTCGGGCCGGAGCCGGCGATGATCAGCGCCACCGGCGGCGGGGTATCCTGCAGCGGCAGCAGCAGGCTGCCGTGCAGCACGCCATGACCAGTGTCCAGGTCGATGGGATGCTTGAGCACGGTAGGGGCGGCGGCCTGGGCCAGGCTTGCGCAGAACAGCAAGAGCAGGGCGACGATGCGCATCTTCGGATACTGCATGGGGAGATGTTCGGTTGGACCTGGAGCGCGAACGAAGGTTCTCGCGATTTTTTTCGCAAAGCTGCGGCTTTCCGTATACTGGCGGCCTCTTTCAAGTTCAGGCTGATTTTCGCGGAGCGTCCATGTCCGGCAATACCTACGGCAAGCTGTTCACCGTCACCACCGCAGGCGAAAGCCATGGCCCCGCGCTGGTCGCCATCGTCGACGGCTGCCCGCCGGGCCTGGAAATCTCGCTGGCCGACCTGCAGCACGACCTGGATCGTCGCAAGCCCGGTACCAGCCGGCACACCACCCAGCGCCAGGAAGCCGACGAAGTCGAAATCCTCTCCGGGGTGTTCGAAGGTCGCACCACCGGTTGCTCGATTGGTCTGCTGATCCGCAACACCGACCAGAAGTCCAAGGACTACTCGGCGATCAAGGACCTGTTCCGCCCGGCCCACGCCGACTACACCTACCACCACAAGTACGGCATCCGCGATTACCGTGGCGGTGGCCGCAGCTCGGCGCGGGAAACCGCCATGCGCGTGGCCGCCGGTGCCATCGCCAAGAAGTTCCTGGCCACCCAGGGCATTCGCGTGCGCGGCTACATGAGCCAGTTGGGCCCGATCGAAATCCCCTTAAAGACCTGGGACAGCGTCGAGCAGAACGCCTTCTTCAGCCCCGACCCGGACAAGGTCCCTGAGCTTGAGGCGTACATGGACCAACTGCGCCGCGACCAGGATTCGGTCGGCGCGAAGATCACCGTGGTCGCCGAGGGCGTGATGCCGGGCCTGGGCGAGCCGATCTTCGACCGCCTCGACGCCGAACTGGCCCACGCGCTGATGAGCATCAACGCGGTCAAGGGCGTGGAGATCGGCGCAGGGTTCGCCAGCATCGCCCAGCGCGGCAGCGAGCACCGCGACGAGCTCACCCCGGAAGGCTTCCTCAGCAATAACGCCGGCGGCATCCTCGGCGGTATTTCGTCGGGTCAGCCGATCGTTGCCCATCTGGCGCTCAAGCCCACTTCGAGCATTACCGTGCCGGGCCGCTCGATCGACGTCGATGGCAACCCGGTCGACGTCGTCACCAAGGGCCGTCATGACCCGTGCGTGGGCATTCGCGCCACGCCGATCGCCGAGGCGATGATGGCCATCGTGCTGATGGACCACCTGCTGCGCCAGCGTGCGCAGAATGCCGATGTGAAGGTCGACACCCCGGTGCTGGGCCAGCTCTGATTCAGCCAGACCCGGCCTCTTCGCGGACGTGCCCGCGAAGAGGCCGGTAAAGGTCCCCACAAGGCCCACCCATGCACCCCATCCCCTACTGGCGTCTGTCCAGCTTCTACCTCTGCTACTTCGCCTTGCTCGGTGCCACCGCACCTTTCCTGGCCCTGTACTTCGATCACCTGGGTTTTCCCCCGGCACGCATCGGCGAGCTGGTGGCGATCCCCATGCTCATGCGTTGCATCGCTCCCAACCTGTGGGGCTGGCTGGGTGATCGCAGCGGGCGGCGCCTGCTGATCGTGCGCCTGGGAGCGTTGTGCACGCTGGCGACCTTTTCCCTGATCTTCTTCGCCAAGAGCTACGCCTGGCTGGCGCTGGTCATGGCCCTGCACGCGTTCTTCTGGCATGCGGTGCTGCCGCAGTTCGAAGTGATCACCCTGGCGCACCTGCATGGACAGACCTCGCGCTACAGCCAGGTCCGGCTATGGGGTTCGATCGGTTTCATCCTCACTGTGGTCGGGTTGGGGCGGTTGTTCGAATGGTTGAGCCTGGACGTCTACCCGCTGGCGATGGTCAGCATCATGGCCGGCATCGTCATCGCCAGCCTGTGGGTGCCCAATGCCCAGCCTGTCGAGCATGCCGAACGGCGCGCGGCGGGGGGCTTTCTCAAGCAGTTGGCGGCACCGGGAGTGCTGGCGTTCTATATCTGCGTGGCGCTGATGCAGCTCAGCCACGGTCCGTACTACACCTTCCTGACCCTGCACCTGGAACACCTGGGCTACAGCCGCGGCGCCATCGGCCTGCTGTGGGCGCTCGGGGTGGTCGCCGAGGTGCTGATGTTCATGCTGATGAGCCGGATCTTCGCGCGCTTCCCGGTGCGCAGTGTGCTGTTGGTGAGCTTCTTGCTGGCCTCGTTGCGCTGGCTGCTGCTGGGCAGCCTTGCCGATATCCCGGCAGTGCTGATCCTCGCCCAGTTGCTGCATGCAGCCACCTTCGGTTGCTTCCACGCCGCCTCCATCGCCTTCGTCCAGTCCAGCTTCGGCGCACGCCAGCAGGGGCAGGGCCAGGCGCTGTATGCGGCGCTGTCCGGCACCGGTGGCGCGCTGGGCGCGCTCTATTCGGGCTATAGCTGGAAACTGCTCGGCCCGCAGTTCACCTTTGGTATGGCCAGCGTCGCAGCGCTGGCTGCAGCCGTTATCATTGCCCTTCGTTCGCAACAGACCAGGAACAGCCCCTGATGAGCATTCTCAGCGTTTTTCATTCCAGCAGCCCGCAGCTGGCGCACAAGGTGCTGACCCACCATGAAGACATTGCCGCTACCCTGGCCGAGCAGGGCGTGCAATTTGCACGACACGAGCACGGACTGCGTATTCGTCCGGGCAGCGCCGAGGCACAGGTGCGCGAAGAGGCCGCTGGCTTGATCGACACACTGATGACCGCGCACGGTTGCAAGGGATTGATGCTGCTGAACCGCGACGGCGATCAGCTGGCCGAGGTCGATCTGCGTGATGAGCACGCGCATGACGCCGTCGAGGTATTTGCCGTGGTGAGCGGGCGAGGCCAGATCAGCCTGCGCCTGGGTGAGCAGGTGTTTGCGCTGCTGTGCGAGAAGGGCGATGTGCTGGTTGTGCCTGCGCAGACCCGTCGCTGGATCGACCTGGGCGATACACCGTTCTGTCTGGCCTTGCGCTTGTTCGGCAACGAGCAGGGCATCACCATGACTGGCGACGAGCAGGCACGACAGTTTGTGGGGATGAGCGAGCTGTAATAGATCGCGGGGCAATCCTCTTCCCACAGAATCCCTTCGTGGAAGGAGGATTGCCCCGCGAAACGGGCGGCACTGTCAACGATAGGTTGGCAGGGCGAAACGTTGCTGGCTCTGCAGCATGGAGATCACCGGCAGCTCGCTGGCCTGCTCGGCCAGGTCGCGGCGAATGGCGCTGATGGCCCAGGACAGCTGTTCGGCGCTGTGCAGTTGCGCATAGGACAGCACGCGGCGAGTCACGGTGCCGTCGGCGGCGCGCAGGGTCAGCAGGATGCCGCCGTCCGGACGGGACTTGGTGTCGACCTGATAGGCCGCGAAGACCGAGACGAATTTTTCCTGGATGAGGTCCATATCAACTCCTGACGTGTAGGTTTGCAGACGTGAGTTGATGGTTGCAGTGACCGTGCCAGGCCTTAAGTAAAAATAAAATCCTTTAAAAACAACAATTTAGGTTAATTCAAGGAGTCGCCTGCCGTGCATTGTGCATGGTCGTGCATTTTGCACAGTGCATTTTGCAAGGTCATAGAGCCTGCCTCTCGGTCCCATAGAATCTGAACCTTTGCCGCTCGACGATGGCCTGACACAAAATTGGGCCATCACACTTGCCAGGAGGTTCCAGATGTCCGACCAACAGCCCACCGCCATGACCGAAGAAGAATCCGCAGCCTTCGCCGAAGAAGTGTTCGAGCGCGCCCGTCGTGGCGATGCCACCATGCTCGAGCGTCTGCTGGACGGTGGCCTGCCGGCCAACCTGCGCAACCACAAGGGCGACACCTTGCTGATGCTGGCGAGCTACCACGGTCATCACGAGGCGGTGAAAGTGCTGCTGGCCCATGGCGCGGACCCCATGATCGCCAACGACAATGGTCAGTTGCCGATAGCCGGTGCAGCCTTCAAGGGCGACCTGGCGATGATCCGGTTGTTCATCGAACACGGGGTGCCGGTGGACGCGGCGGCGGGCGATGGCCGTACGGCATTGATGCTGGCAGCGATGTTCAACCGCAGCGAAATCCTCGTCTATCTCCTGGCCCAGGGCGCTGATCCGGCGCGCCAGGATGCACGTGGCGCCACCGCACTGGTCGCAGCGCAGACCATGGGTGCCAGCGAAGCAGCCGCTCGCCTGCAGGCGCTGGCAGGCTGACACCTCGGGGGGTATCCTTGGCGCCTTTTTCGCCAATCGCCAAGCAGGGCCCCCCATGAAAAACCAGTTGCTCGAATTCATCAGCCTCATCGGCGCCGGTTGCCTGCGCGAGGCTGACATCGAGCGTATCGCCGACGAGGCCGCCCAGGCCTACGCCGACCCTGCCGCTTTTCTTGCGGCCAATCCAGACATCAACTACGACGACAGTTTCCCGATCCCACTGGGCGAATGGGTAGTGCTCGGCAGTCTGCCGGACACCGTGGTGTTCCAGGCCGACAGCTACCAGGACCTGTTCCAGGCGATCACCGATTCGTTCGACAAGAGCGTGCCATTCACCCTCAAGCCCAAGCAACTGGCGCGCACCGAGCCGCTGACCGCGCTCAACCGCATCCAGGTGCAGATGGGTGCACTGAACAAGGAAGCGGGCGGCTATGTGCTGCTGAACTTCAGCCAGTTGCTCGATGACGAGCTGCAGATGGTGATGGTCGGTCAGCAGGACCTGGCGCGCGCGCTGGAGCTGAGCGCCGAGTTGGGCATCAAGGTGGAACCGGCGTTGGAGGCCTTGAAGGTCGCCGTGCACGTCTGACGCTGTGATTGTGTGTTGCAGGGGCGGCGAACGCCGCCCCCATGGGGCTCCTGTAGATCAGCCCAGCGCGGTGTCGAGGAACATCATCACCGCAAAGCCGCCCATCAGGCCCAGGGTTGCCGAGGTCTGGTGACCGTTGCGATGGGTTTCCGGAATCACCTCGTGCGACACGACGAAGATCATCGCGCCCGCTGCCAGGCCCATGCTGATCGGGTAGGCGAGGGCGAAGCCGGTGGAGATGCCCAGGCCTATCACTGCCCCCAGCGGCTCCATCAGGCCAGAGCCGATCGCCACCAGCGCGGCCTTGAAGTTCGACAGTCCTGTGGCGCGCAGGGCCATGGCCACGGCCAGGCCTTCGGGAATGTCCTGGATCGCGATGGCGCTGGTCAGCGGCAGGCCGATGCTCATGTCACCGTTGGTGAAACTCACGCCGATGGCCATGCCCTCGGGCAGGTTGTGCAGGGTGATGGCGAGCACGAACAGCCACACCCGGCTGATTCGTTCAGCGTCCGGCCCACAAGGGCCAGTGCTCTCGTGCTCGTGTGGGGTGAAGCGGTCCAGGCCGAGCATCAGCAGCACGCCCAGGCCCATGCCCAGCACGACGACGCCCGCAGCGGCGGGGCCGTTGCCGGTGATTTCCCGTGCGGCATCCAGACCCGGCAGGATCAGCGAGAACGAGCTGGCGGCGAGCATCATGCCGGCAGCGAAACCCAGCATCACATCCTGGCTGCGCGCACTGACATCGCGCAGCACCACGGCCAGCACCGCGCCCAGGGCCGTGGCGCCGAAGCCCGACAGCCCACCCAGCACCGCCAGGTGCAGGTTCTGCGAATGATCGCCGTTGACGGCATTCCACAGGCTGGCCAGCAGCAGGAAGACGATCGCCAGCAGGCTCAAGCCAAGGCCTGCACTGAGCCAGGGGGTACTCAGCGCTTGCTGGCGCCAGGCATGGATGAGTGAAGGAGGGGCGGCGCTGTGGCTGTGGGCGGGTGGCATGGGAACCTCGAAAGCGATGGATGACAGCAGTCTATCCAGTGACCTGCCAGCCCGGCCAAGGATTCCCTTCTATCGCGCCGATAGCGGACTATGCTCAGCCACAGGAACGTTCACGCAGGAGCTGCAGCATGGGATCTACCTTCAACGGCCTGGTCGGGCTGATCATTCTTGCCCTGGATATCTGGGCGATCATCAACGTGCTGAAAAGTGGCAGCGAGGTAGGCATCAAGATCCTGTGGATTCTGCTCATCTTGCTGTTGCCGGTGCTGGGCCTGATCATCTGGGCAATTGCAGGGCCACGGGGTAACGTGCGCCTCTGACCGTTCATCGTGACAAAATTTTCACACGGCATTAACCAAACTCCGCGCCGCACATTTAATGTATAGGCCCTTGCCGGCGATTGTCCGGCACAGGACTGCGAGGCCGCGTCAGCGCCTTTCCCAACCCCGAAATCCTAGGATCTTCCCATTCATGGCTAACACGGATGCCTTGAAGCAACGGGCCGCGTCGGCACCGTTCTCGCCGACCCTCAAATCGCACCTCGCCTACACCTTGCTCAGCGGCCTGCTGATCATGCTGATGCTCAGCCTGGTGCGCCTGGCGCTGCTGATCTACAACAGCGACATGATCGGCGACACCCCGTACTCCACGGTGGCCGAAGGCTTCCTCAACGGCCTGCGCTTCGACCTGCGGGTGGTGGTGTACCTGAGCATTCCGCTACTGCTGGCCCTTAACAGCCCCTGGGCCATGGCGCGGCGCGGCTTGTTCCGTTTCTGGTTGACCGTCAGCTCCAGCGTCGTGATGTTCCTTGGCCTGATGGAGCTGGATTTCTACCGTGAATTTCACCAGCGCCTGAATGGCCTGGTCTTCCAGTACATCAAGGAAGACCCCAAGACCGTCATGAGCATGCTCTGGTACGGCTTCCCGGTGGTTCGCTACCTGCTGGCGTGGCTGTTCGGCACCTGGCTGCTGAGCCTGCTGTTCAAGGGTATCGACCGCCTGACCCGTGGTGGCCAGGGCAGCGGCCAGATCGTCGCTCAGCGCCGTGTCGCACCCTGGTACGCCCGCCTGGCGGTGTTCATGGTCATCCTGGTGGTGGCGGTGGTCGCCGCCCGCGGCACCCTGCGCCAGGGCCCACCCATGCGCTGGGGTGATGCCTTCACCACCGACTCCAACTTCGTCAACCAGCTGGGCCTGAACGGCACCTTGACGCTGATCGACGCCGCCAAGAGCCGCTTCGGTGAAGACCGCGCCAATATCTGGAAACCGGTACTGGAAACCGGAGTCGCCCAGCAAAGTGTGCGTGACCTGCTGCTGACCCCCAACGACACGCTGGTCGATGCCGACCAGGCGGCCATCCGCCGAGACTTCGTGCCGCCGGCCGGCAACACCTTGCCGATCAAGAACGTGGTGGTGATCCTCATGGAGAGCTTCGCCGGTCACTCGGTGGGCGCCCTGGGCAGCCCGAACAACATCACCCCGTACTTCGACAAGCTGGCCAAGGAGGGGCTGTTGTTCGACCGCTTCTTCTCCAACGGTACCCACACCCACCAGGGCATGTTCGCCACCATGGCGTGCTTCCCCAACCTGCCGGGCTTCGAGTACCTGATGCAGACCCCAGAGGGCGGACACAAGCTCTCGGGCCTGCCGGCACTGCTCAGCGCCCGCGACTACGATGATGTCTACGTCTACAACGGCGACTTCGCCTGGGACAACCAGTCCGGGTTCTTCGGCAACCAGGGCATGACCACCTTCATCGGCCGCAACGACTTCGTCAATCCGGTGTTCTCCGACCCGACCTGGGGTGTTTCGGACCAGGACATGTTCGACCGTGCCAATCAGGAGCTGGCCCACAACTACGGCAAGAAACCGTTCTACGCCTTGCTCCAGACCCTCTCCAACCACACCCCGTACGCCTTGCCCAAGGACCTGCCGGTGGAGAAGGTCACCGGCCAAGGCCGCCTGGATGAGCACCTGACCGCCATGCGTTACTCCGACTGGGCGTTGGGGCAGTTCTTCGAGAAGGCGCGCAAGGAGCCCTACTTCAAGGAGACCCTGTTCGTGATCGTCGGCGACCACGGTTTCGGTAACCACCAACAGGTCACCGAGCTGGATCTGGGCCGTTTCAACGTGCCGCTGCTGCTGATCGCCCCGGGTATCCAGGACAAGTTCGGTGCGGTCAACCATACCGTTGGCACCCAGGTCGATATCGTGCCGACCATCATGGGGCGCCTGGGTGGCGACACCCGTCACCAGTGCTGGGGTCGTGACCTGCTCAACCTGCCGGCCGGTGACCAGGGCGTAGGCATGATCAAGCCATCGGGCAGCGAGCAGATCGTTGGCCTGGTGCAGGGTGATCACATCCTCATCGAGTCCAAGGACATGACGCCACGGATGTATCGCTACCAGCTGGGGCGTGAGTTCAAGGCCGAACTGATCGAAAGTCCGGACCAGCCGGAAATGCTCAAGAAGCTCGAGGCCTATATCCAGACCGCGACCAAGAGTCTGCTGGACAACACCGCCGGTGTGGTTCACGGCAAGCCTGAGTAACGGCTACCCGTGTGCAGAAGCCCGCCGATGATGGCGGGCTTTTTCATTTGCGGCCTCTGTCATCGCTTGCTGAAGAAATCTTCATCTCCATCTCTCAGCCACTCTGAACATCAGCCTTTGTGTATGGTCAGCTAAGTACGGATATCACTGACCGTTGTGCTTCCAAGAGGGTCGATCAATGAAAGAGTGGGAAGTCATCTTTGCTGATCAGAAAGGTGTACCGCAGTCCCTGCTGCTCAAAAGCGAGCATCTGCCCAGTGAAGAGGATGCGGCGCGGGCCATCCGCTCCAAGCTGTTTCCGCTCATGGATGAACTGGACCTCAACGATTTCCAGGACCGAAAGCCTTCCCCTACCGCGCTGTGGCTCAAGGAGCAGAACGGCGTGATCATCACCACCATTCACGAAGCGCCCTGAACGGGGCAACTGGCAAGGTGCCGTCATCCGCACTACGCTGGACAGAGGCGTTGGTCTTCTGCGGGTCTACGCCGTTTTCATTCGCGTCTTGCATCAGCTCGAACTGCCAGGCCCCTTGCGGGCTGCCGGCAGGTGCGTAGTGCACGGAAAGTCTATCCCTTGGGTTTTTCAGGAGGACGTTTCATGAGCAGCCAGAACGAAGACATCAGCAGCAGCGTGCTTCGCCAGATGAAAGCGGGTGGTTTCGACTTCACCCAGATCCATCCCATCGAGTTCTATGCCACTTTTCCAGACGAAGTCGGGGCACGCCGGGCCGCGGGGCAATTCCGCGGGGAGTCGATCAATGCCCAGGTACGCGAGCGCGATGACGGCGCCTGGCACCTGGAACTAAGCAAGGTCATGTACGCCACCTACCGAGGGATCGGGGCTTTCGAGGAGGCCTTCGAGGCGGTGATCTCACCGCTGGGAGGAGAGGTCGAGGGCTGGGGCGTCAAACAGGAAAGACCCATCGCCTGACGCGTTCGGGGCTGCATTGCGGCCCCGCGCATTCCTCTCAAGGTCGCCGCTTGGCCATGTGCCCGAGGTAGGCGATCAGCGCATCGAGCTCCTGCTCGCTCAACACATCCTTCGAGAACCCCGGCATGCGAGCCTGCGGCCACTGCCTGAGGCTCTGCGGGTCGCGAATGTACAGGCGCAGGTAACCCGGCTGGAAGTACTCGGTGGGATTGTGCGGCAGGTTCAGGTCTGGTCCGAACTGGGCATCCCCCGCACCGTTGAGGCGATGACAGGCCAGGCAGTTCTGCTGGAACAGTGCAAAACCCTGGCGTATCGGGTCTTGCGCGGGGAGTTCGGGCGCAGGCAGCAGGGCAGGGAAACGCTCGGCGACCGGCGCCAGGCGGCGGATGCTGGCGATCTGGTAGGGCCATTGCTCGGGACGGATGCCGCTGGCTTGCGGGTTGGTCCAGACCAGGTAGAAAGGGCCGGCACCGGGTTTGTCCTGGGCCAGCGCTGGCCACGGCTGGCGCGGATCTTCCACCGCCACCCAGGCCCGTGCCGGACCTTCCTGCAGCAACTGCGCAGCGGGCATCTCCGCGGCAAAGCCATCCAGTGCCACCGCTTGCAGGTGATCGCCCGGCTTCACTCCTTCGAGCAGGGTGGCCAGTGGCACGGCGCGGTAATGCATGGGGCGTTTGTAGGCGACATCCTGGGGGATGTCGATAGCACGCGCCTGCGGGTGTTCGAGCAATTGCTCGGATTGCCATTGGCGTTGACCGTTACCCAGCTCCAGCGTCAATTGCGCGGCTGCCAGCGGCAGGCTGACCAGCAGCAACAGCAAACTCAGGCAATGACGCATGAACGATCTCCAACCCTGAAAGGTCGGCAGATTACTCCTGCGCAGCCTGTGAATGCCACCGCTGCCGTCAGCCGAACAAGCGTGTCAGGTTCGGCAGGATCAGCAGCAACGTGGTGGCGAAGAGTATGAGTCCGGCTTGGCGTACTTTCGATTGTCTGAACATGGCGGACCGCCTTCTTGTTGTTATTCCTGAATAGCCTTTGGCTTCCTTGTCTTGCGTCGGGTCGATCACTGTGGCGTATGAAACGCAGGCCTTGCGTGCCTCTTGCGTGGATATCTACACCCAACAGTAGGGCGAACACCGGGCCTGTTTGAGAACCCTTTGTTCTAAGCGTGACAGCAGGCATTTCCGAACGTTATGAGGCCACTGGCCATTTAGCTGGCATGCTCTGACTAGACACATCGTGGAGGCTGCGCGGGCAGGGCCTGCAAGGTGACCGTTCGTCAGTGCACACCTCTTGCTTGTACGTGTCTTTCGCGTCAGTCTCTACATCAGATTCCACCACATGTCGTTCAGGACTATCCCTATGTCGTTACGCATCTGCATCCTTGAAACCGATGTCCTGCGACCGGAGTTGACCGCGCAGTACCAGGGCTACGGAAGGATGTTCGAGCAGCTGTTCTCGCGTCAGCCGATCGCCGCCGAGTTTCGCGTCTACAACGTGATGAACGGCGAGTACCCACCCGAAGGTGAAACCTTCGATGCCTACCTTGTGACCGGCAGCAAGGCCGACTCGTTCGGTTCCGATCCCTGGATTCAGACCCTCAAGGCCTACCTGCTCAAGCTCTATGAGCGGGGCGAGAAGCTGCTGGGTGTCTGTTTTGGTCACCAGTTGCTGGCGTTGGTGTTGGGTGGCAAGGCCGAGCGCGCCGACCGCGGTTGGGGGCTGGGTATCCACCGCTACAGCCTGGCGGCCCATGCGCCGTGGATGGATCCTGAAGTGACCGAGCTGACCCTGCTGATCAGCCACCAGGACCAGGTGACCGCGTTGCCTGAAGGCGCGACCCTGATCGCCTCCAGCGATTTCTGCCCGAATGCGGCCTATCACGTGGGTGACCAGGTGCTGTGCTTCCAGGGGCATCCGGAGTTTGTCCACGACTATTCCCGTGCGCTGCTCGATGCGCGTCAGGACGTTCTGGGGGATGAGGTGTATCACAAGGCGGTGGCGAGCCTTGCCACCGAGCACCAGGGCGATCTGGTGGGCGAGTGGATGATGCGGTTCGTCAAGCAACCGCGCAAGGGCAAGCAGAGCGCTGCCTGAGCCTGCCACTGCATCGTTCTTTTCGCGGGGTTGTCGGGGCACCGAACCGCCGCGAAAAGAACGACCCGGTACTCAGCCGGTTACAACCATCCCGAGCGCTTGAAGCTCGCGTACAGCCCCGCACATCCCGCCCCGATCACCCCCAGCACCGCAAAATAGCCGTAGTGCCAGCCCAGCTCCGGCATGTTCTGGAAGTTCATCCCGTAGATCCCGGCAATGGCCGTGGGGAAGGCGAGTATCGCCGCCCAGGCAGCGAACTTGCGCTGCACGATGCTCTGGCGTGACGACTCCAGCAGCATGCCGATCTCGATGGTCTGGCTGGCGATGTCGCGTATGCCGACAAGGTCTTCCATCTGCCGTGTGACGTGGATCTGCACGTCGCGAAAGTACGGGCGCATATTCTTGTCGATGAAAGGGAAGCTCAGGCGCTGCAGTTCTTCGCCGATCTCCACCATCGGCGCCACGTAGCGGCGCAGCCGCAGGATGTCGCGACGCAAGCTGTGCAGGCGGCGGATGTCCTGCTCTTGCAGCGAGCCGCTGAGCACGCTTTGCTCCAGCTCCTCGATCTCGCCATGGATCGCCTCGCTGACGGGCTGGTAGTTTTCGGTGACGAAGTCGAGCAGGGCGTAGAGCACGAAGTCCTCGCCGTGCTCGAGCAGCAGCGGCCGCGCTTCACAGCGTTGGCGCACCAGGGCGTAGGATTTCGAATGACCGTTGCGGCAGGTGATGATGTAGCCGTTGCCCGCAAAAATGTGGGTCTCGATGAACTCCAGCTTGCCCTCATGGCGCACCGGCGAATAGGTGACGATGAACAGCGCATCGCCGAAGGTTTCGAGCTTGGGGCGGCTGTGTTTCTCGAGGGCGTCCTCGATGGCCAGTTCGTGCAGGCCGAACTGGCGTTGCAGGTTGGCCAGCTCCTGGGCGTTGGGCTCTTCCAGGCCGATCCAGACGAAGTGCCCGGGCTTGCGTGCCCATTCGCTGCCTTCATCCAGGCTGATGTTGGTGACCTTTCTCCCGGCGCTGTACACCGCCGCTGCGACGACTCGACCCATGGTTGCCTGCTTCTTCGGTTGGACACCTCGACAGCTTGGGCCGTGCTGCGGCGCAGAGCAAGCTGGCGGCTCAGGCGTGCGGCAATTCCCGCTCCATGCGGTCGATGCACTGCTGCATCTGCAGGCGGCATTGCTCCATCAGCGCGGGCACGTCCTGCTGGCCCAGGCCATGGGTGGCGATCGGCGGCAACGAGCGGACGATCACCGTGCGCCGTCGCCAGCTGTTGAGGCTCAGGCGCCTGGAGTAGCGGCTGACGCACACCGGCACGATCGGCACGCCGGCCTCGACTGCCATGTGGAACGCGCCTTTCTTGAACGCCAGCAGCTGTTCCGCCGGGTTGCGCGTGCCTTCGGGGAAGATCCAGATCGAGGTGTCATCGCGCAGGATCCGTGTGGTCAGTTGCATCGCCTTGCGCGCCTGGTAGGCATTCTTGCGGTCCACCAGCACGTTGCCGCCGAGCCAGAACAATTGGCCGAACAACGGAATCCAGCCCAGGCTCTTCTTGCCGATGGCGACCGTACGCCGTGGAACCACCTGGCCGAGGATGAACAGGTCGTAGTTGGATTGATGATTGGCAACGATCACGCAGCCGGGCGGCTGGTCCCACAAGGGGCCGACTTCGGCCTTGACCCGGATGCGCATGAACCAGGCTGCCGGCACGCTGTAGAGGCGGGCGAACAGGCGGCTGTTATCGGGGTTGAAGGGGCGGCACAGGCCGATGACCAGGCCGACGGCGCCGACCAGCAGGAAGTGCAGCGCCAGAAGGAGCATGCGAAGCATATAGAGCATGATACGGCTCACACCAGACAGTCGCGGCGCAGTGTACGATCGTGCACTGGTCAGGGCAAACCGGCGAACAGAGCCCGGTCGCGTCATGGCTTGCCGGAGCGGCGCGCGGCGGCTCCAGCAAGCCTGGTTTCAGCCCATGTGCCCCTTGTCGGCCTCGATCGCCTTGTCGAGCGTCTCCAGCAGCGCCTTGCGCACTTTGCGCTTGGTGTTCTTGTGCGCCAGCATGTTCAGTTTCTTCAGCTCCCGCGCCGCGCTCAGCGCCGTTTCCTGCAGTTGCTCGGCCGGCACCACCTTGTCGAGGAACCCGGCCACCACCGCCCCGTGCGGGTCGAACACTTCGGCATTGTTCACCGAGCGCTGGAAGGTCGAGCGGGTCAGGCGGTCGCGGGCCAGTTCGATTCCGGCATGGTGCATGGTCATGCCGATCTGGACCTCGTTCAGGCAGATCTTGTACGGGCCTTCGACACCGATGCGGTAGTCGGCCGACAGCAGCAGGAACGCGCCTTTGGCCACGGCATTGCCGGGGCAGGCGACGATCACCGGGAAAGGGTGCGAGAGCAGGCGGCGGGCCAGGGTGGAGCCGGCGGTGACCAGGTCGATAGCCTCTTTGGGGCCGGCGGTCATCACCTTGAGATCGTAGCCGCCGGAAAGAATGCCTGGCTGGCCGGTGATGATCACCACGGCACGTTCTTCCTCGGCGCGGTCCAGTGCTGCGTTGAAGGCGGTGATGACGTCCGGCGAGATCGCGTTGACCTTGCCGTTGTTCAGGGTCAGGGTGGCGATGCCGTCTTCGGCGTGGTAGGTAATCAACTCGCTCATGACAGAGTCCTTTGGGTGGCGTGGCGATGACGTTACCCAGCGGCGCAGGCCAGGTAAAGCGCCAAGGCTGACTGGCCAGTCAGCCTGCGTCACCGACCCCGTGTGGTGCCGGGGCAGGCGCCAGGAATGCGGAAAAAGCGCAGGCCAGATTGGCAGCATCGCCCTGGCTGGCCGGGTTTTTCCGGGGTGAGGCTTAAGCGCATGAAAATTCTGAAAAAAATGCTTGCCAAAGAAAGGGTCTTCTACTAAATTAGCGCGCCTCGACAGGCTGAATAGCTTGAAGAGATCCGGTGAAGTGTCCGAGTGGTCGAAGGAGCACGCCTGGAAAGTGTGTATACGAGAAATCGTATCAAGGGTTCAAATCCCTTCTTCACCGCCACATTCCACGAGAAACCCCTGAATCGAAAGGTTCAGGGGTTTTTTGTTTGCGTGAAATCCGGCTTGGCTGGCTCGCCCGCGATTACCGACTCAACCGGTGCTCGCAGGCGGGCGATATCTTCAGAAACTGACCGAAGCCGACAGTCGTGCCGTGCGCGGTGCCCCCTGGAACAGATAGTTGTCCCCCAGATAGTCCCCCACGTCACGCCAGTAGCGCTTGTCGAAGACGTTGTCGACCGTCAGGCGCAGCACGGTGTCGTAGTCACCGATGCGGGTGCGGTAGCGGCTGCCGATATCGAATAACGTGTAGCCACCCACCTCGACGTTACCCGCTTGGCTTGCGTACTTGCTGGCGCTGTAGCGTGCACCGCCGAGCAGTGCCAGGCCCGGCACCGGGAGGTTGTATTCGGCCTGCAGCGCCGCGCGCAGGCGGGGCACGTTGATCGCCTGGTGGCCCTCGTAGACGTCGGTGCCGCTGTTCTGCACCCGGGCGCGGATCGCGGCGGCGCTGGCGTGCAGTTGCAGGTTGGACGTCACCCAGCCGCTGGCGCCCAGCTCCAGGCCGGTGTTCTTCTGTTGGCCTTGCTGCACATAGATCGGGGCCGTGCCGTCCTGTGGGCGGGCGTACTGGTAGGCCTGGCGGATCTGGAACAGCGCGGCGCTCAGGCTCATGCCTTTCCAGTCGCGCTTGATGCCCACTTCCAGTTGGCGCGACAGGGTCGGAGCGAGGATTTCGTAGCGATTGCTGGCGAACCAAGGCGCGGTGCCGCCCGCCGACAGGCCTTTGGACCAGCTGGCGTACAGCGTGGTGTCCGCTTGCGGTTTGTAGACCAGGGCGGCGTTGGGCAGCAACTGGTACTGGCGGGTATGGCGATCCGGTGTACCGGTTTCGTCCCAGGTCTTTTCGTCCAGGCGCACTTCGCGGGCGCCGAGTACGGTCTGCCATTGCTCGTTGAAGCTGATGCGGTCGCTGACGAACAGGCCGTACTGGCGGCTGTCCAGGCGGCGTTCGCTGTGGCCGATCGGTTTGTCGGACGGATCCAGCGCTGGTGCACCGGTGTAGATATTTCCGCTGCCCAACCATTCGTTGTAGTACGGACGCTGATCGAGGGTCCGACGCTGCGCGCTGCTGCCGACCGTCAGCTCGTGCTGCACGCCCAAGGCGTCGAAGCGCCCTTCGAGGGTGGCCTGCAGTTCGTCGATGCGTCGTGTGTCATCGGGGCTGCGGAAATCGTAGATGTCGTAGTCGCCATTGCTGCCGAAGAACGCACCCTCGCTGGAGCCCCAGGCGAACGCACTGTAGTCGTCGATCACCACCTTGCTGCGCGAAGCGCTGAGGGCGCCGGTCCAGGCTTCGTCGAAACGGTACTCGAAGCGCCCGCCCAGGTTCAGCGAGTCGTTCGTCACAGGCTTGGCCCAATGCTGGTAGGCCAGGCGGTCGTCCGGGTCGATGCCGTGGGGAACCTGGGTGCCGCCCAGCAGCTGGTAGCCGGGCACCGAGCGCTGTTCGCGGTGCTGGTACTCGGCATCGAGTTGCAGGGTGGCATCGGGGTTGATCTGCCAGTCGAATGCCAGCGAGGCGAAGTCGCGCTTGCCGTCGGCGTGGTCGACGTAGGAACGGATGTCTTCATGCGCGAGGTTGGCGCGCAGGCCGAACTGTTTCTCGCTGCCGAACCAGCCGCCGAGGTCGGTGGCCAGGTAGCGTTCGCCCTGCTCGTTGGTCGAGACAGTGACACTGCGTACGTCCTCGGCGCGCTTGGTCACATAGTTGACCAGCCCGCCGGGCTCCGATACGCCGCTCTGCAACCCCGACAGCCCCTTGAGCAATTCGACCTGCTGCTTGTTCTCCAGCGCCACGTTCTGCTCGCCGGCGATGGTCTGGCCATTGATCCGGTAGCTGCTGGCGGCATTGAGCTCGAAGCCGCGCACGTTGAAGTTCTCGTAGTAGCCGATGGGGGCGTAGCTTTCGCCGACCGAGGCATCGCTTTGCAGCACTTCGCTGAGCGTGCGCACCTGGCGGTCGTCGAGCAACTGGCGGCTGAATACGCTGACCGAGGCCGGGGTGTCGAGCAGTGGCGCGGCATGCCAGCCGCCGACCTGGGCTTCACCAGGTTGATAGCCGTCGTCGCTGCGCTCGGTGACCTGCAAGGGGGCGAGGGTCACGCGTTCATCGGCCAGAGCATGGCCAGCATGCAGCGCAAGGCCCAGGCCAAGCAGGCCGAGGGGCAGGCGGGGGCGAAGCGGGGTCATGCAAGGCTCCTTGGAAAACGGACGCGCCGGTATGCTCCGGCTATTGTCGGTGAGGCGGTTGGCAAAGGGGGCGCAATGGTAGCAGGGGTGTCAGGGGCTGTGCGGTGTTCTTTT